>CAMWIB010000175.1 GCA_947174215.1 uncultured Clostridia bacterium | reverse complement strand
GGACGAGATAGACAGGCGCGTGCGCCGCGCTCTCGAAGTCGTGGGGCTTGAATACGATAAGTTCGCTACGCGCAGTCCATTTGATTTGAGTGGTGGCGAGAAGCGCAGAGTCGCAATCGCGGGAGTTATCGCAATGGAACCGAAGGTACTCGTGCTTGACGAGCCTGTTGCGGGACTCGACCCCGTTGGCAGAGAGGAGATACTTGCACTTATAAGAAAGCTTCAACGCGAGGTGTCGCCAACCGTCATAATCGTGTCGCACAATATGGACGATATGGCAAAGATTGCCGATAGAATCGTCGTGCTTAAAGACGGAGAGATAGTCGCCGATGACACGCCAAAGAGGGTATTTTGTGACAGAAGTCTAATACGTGAGGCGGGGCTTGATTTGCCAACCGCTACGCGTATAACGGATATGCTTATAGAACGCGGAATTGCGCTTCCGAAGAATATTGTGACAATGGACGAGCTTGCGCGCGAGCTTGGCATAATTCTTCGCAGAACGCCAAGAAGAGGGGAGGGAGAAGATGTTTAAGGACGTAACCTTCGGACAGTATTATCCCATAAACTCCCCCGTGCATAGACTTGACGCACGAGTCAAGCTGTTGCTCACCATACTTTTTGTCGTATCCATATTCTTTATAAAATCATACTTCGGTTTTATGCTTACGGCGGCGGTGCTTATATTCGTCGTACTCGTCGCAAGGCTTCCGATTATGTCGGTTTTGAAGTCGGTAAGAGGCATACTTTTTATCGTCATAATTACAGCAATAATAAACCTGTTCTTCATAAAGGACGGCGAGGTTCTGGTTGAAAGCGGAATTATCGTAATAACAAAACAAGGCGTTCATACTACGATTAAGATGGTTTTAAGGCTTGTTTTGTTGATTACTGGCGCGTCGCTGCTGTCACTCACTACAACGCCCGTACAGCTTGCTTACGGACTTGAAAGCCTTATGTCGCCGCTAAAACTGATAAAAGTTCCCGTGAGAGATATCGCAATGATTATGAGTATAGCGCTTCGCTTTATTCCAACCTTGTTCGAGGAAACGAACAAGATTATCGCGGCGCAAAAGGCGAGAGGCGCAAGCTTCGATACGGGCGGACTGTTTGCAAGGGCAAAGGCTTTGCTTCCCGTGCTTATTCCGCTATTCGTCAACTCATTCCGCCGTGCTGACGAGCTTGCGTTTGCAATGGACGCGCGTTGCTACAATGCGACGGATAAGCGTACGAAGATGAAAAAGGCTACGCTTTCGATAGGCGACCTTATTGCCGTGCTTTTCATCGGCGGTTTTGTGACTGTCATAATTCTTGAAAGATATTACTTCCCAACGGTTGGCATAAATATCGACCCTGAAATTTTTGGAGAATTGCTATGAGATACGTTGCTGTGATTTCCTACTTCGGTGCGAATTACGTTGGCTGGCAAAGACAGCTCAACGGTCTTAGCGTACAGGAAGTTTTAGAAAAGGCACTTAGCAAGGCGCTCGGGCAGGACGTGCAGGCAACGGCAAGTGGGCGTACGGACGCGGGCGTACACGCGCTTGCGCAGGTCGTACATTTCGACGCGGATACGTCCGTTCCAACGGACAAAATTCCGTTTGCCGTCAATGCGTATCTGCCAAGCGACGTGAGCGTACTCTCCTGCGATGTCGCACCCGAGGGCTTCCACGCGAGGTTTCAGGCAAAGCGCAAAACCTATTGCTACAAGCTGTATCTTTCAAGACATAGACGTCCTATACTCGAACAGACTCACGAACATATTTTGATTCCCCTTGACTATTGTGCAATGCGTGCCGCCGCTGACGAGATAGAGGGTGAGCATGATTTCAAGTGCTTCGAGGCGACGGGCAGTATCATCAAAAACACCGTGCGTACGGTATACAGTGTGGATATTGCCGTATCACCGCTTGAAAGTGTGGGCGAGGTTTTTTCAAATAAAGATGGAAAGGCTTCGGACAGTGCGGATATAGACTGTCAAAAGTCCGACAAAATTTATGACTGCGTAGTCGAAATAAGCGTAACGGGCAACGGCTTTTTGTACAATATGGTGCGCATAATCGCAGGCACGCTCGTGTACGCTGGTATGGGTAAGCTTAGTGCCGCCGACGTGCGCCGCGCGATAGATGTTGGGGATAGAACCTTGGCGGGCAAGACTCTGCCTGCAAAGGGCTTGCATCTCTTAAAAGTTGTTTATTGATTTGCGTTTGAAAATTTCAAAAAATACTCAATATTTGTCGTTTGCCGTAAGTTTGGTTTATTCATAAGAAAAGCTACGGTAAACCCCGCAAATGCGTTATAAATTCAAAAATTTGCGAATTTTAATCGGCGTACGCTTGCTTGACGTACGCCCATTTCCAAGAAATGGCTATCCGCTACCCTTGACATTATAGTATTTTCGTAATATTATTATTTATATTATGCTGACCGTCAGATTTGAGGATATAGCCGCCGCTCGCGGTATATATCGAGTTCTCGGTATAGAGGGCGAGCCGCACGGCTCCAATTTCGTTATGTACGACGAGGAAACACCCGTCGCGCTTTGGCGTATGAGCATAAAGATAGAGCAGCAGCCCGTCGGAGTGATTGAGGATATCGTCTTTGCGGACGGCGTGGAAGAGGGAGATAAGCTGTTCTTCCTGCACGCTATGTTCTTTAAGCTCATCGAGGGTACACCCATTCTACTGCGTATAGAGGGTGTAAAACCGGAGTTTGCAAAATTCGGCTTCGAGGAAAAGGACGGTTGTATGGAAGTGTATTCAAAGAACGTCAACCTGCACTATGCGTGCGGAGGAAGAAGAGGATAAACGTAAATGGAATCTAAAAACTTTATTGAAGAATTTATCGAGCAAGACCTCGCAGACGGCAAAGCGACCAAGATTATCACGCGCTTTCCGCCTGAGCCGAACGGCTATCTGCACATCGGACACGCAAAGGCTTTGTGCATAAACTTCGGCGTGAAGGAGAAGTACAACGGCATTTGCAATCTCCGCTTTGACGATACCAACCCTGCAAAGGAAGACGTCGAGTATATGGAGAGCATAAAGCAGGATATCGAGTGGCTCGGCTTCAAGTGGGACGGTTTGTACAACGCGAGCGACTACTTCGAGAAGATGTACGAGTGCGCGGTAAAGCTCATAAAAGAGGGCAAGGCGTATGTCTGCGATTTGAGCGCGGAAGAGATAAGCGCGACGAGAGGTAGCTTTGGCGTTCCCGGTAAGGAGAGTCCGATTAGAAACAGCAGCGTAGAGGAAAAACACAATTTGTTCGAGAGAAAGATCACCGGAGAAAAAGAAGAAGCAGAAAAGGACCTTAGACCAAAGAAAGAA
>CAMWIB010000174.1 GCA_947174215.1 uncultured Clostridia bacterium | reverse complement strand
GGAGAGCGTTACTATCGGCGAAAAGGAAACCGCAGGCGAACTGTTTGACAGGCTTGCCATACTCGGCGGCGAGCTTATCGTGAAAGCTATCGAATTGGTTGAAAGCGGTAAAGCCGTATTTACTCCGCAGAACCACGAGGAGGCGACTCACTGCCGTATGATATCAAAGGCGGACGGAAAGATAGACTTTACAAAGTCCGCAAAAGAGCTTGATTGCTTTGTAAGAGGTATGACTCCGTGGCCGTCCGCTTACACGTATCTGGACGGAAAACTCCTCAAAGTTTTTGAGGTTGAAGAAGTGACAGATGTGTCTACTTTGCGTAACGTATGTTCGGTGCTTTCAAGCTGTAACGACGAGCGTATAAAGCTTTTCGGTATACCTTGGGCGCTCGGCATGGTTCTTGAATCTGACTGTAAGACTGGGCTTGTCGTTGCCGTAGGTAGCGGTTTCGAGTTCGTAAGGCTCAAAGAGGTGCAGTTAGAGGGCGCAAAGCGTATGAGCGATACGGCGTTTTTGCGCGGCAGAAACGTTGAAATTGGCACACAGCTCGGTTGACTATGAAGAAGCATATACTCAGCGCATACAGAATACTCTCGCAGGTTTACGCGGACGGAACGTACAGCAATATGGCACTGAACGGAGATAGCGTCAGCGATATGTCTACGAAGCTCGTTTACGGCGTTTTGGAAAACGACGTGAAAACGGAGTATATCATAAACTCGCTTGCAGACAAAAAGCCGCAGAGGGCTGTAAGCATATTGCTTAAAATCGGCGTGTACGCTTTGCTTAACCTCACCGACGTGCCACAGTTTGCGATTGTGAGCGAGTGCGTAGAAGCGGCAAAGGCGATAGGCAAGGGCGGCGCGGGCGGCTTTATAAACGCCGTACTTAAAAAGGTTGCGCGATGTGAATTTGTTCTGCCCGACGAAAGCAGTGAAAATTATCTTTCCGTCACGTACTCAAAGCCGCGTTGGTTTGTGGATAAGCTCACTCGCCAGTATGGAAGGGAAACGGCTGTTAAGATTTTATCTGCTAAGTCGGAGCATTTGGAGCATATCCGCGTGAATGGAAGGCTGTCGAGCGTTGGAGATGTCGCAAGGAGGCTTGAACGTGCAAAAGAGAGCTATACGCTTAGCGAGGTCGGAGGAATTGATGCGCGCGGAACGGAAACCGTCAAGCGTATGTTTGACGAGGGACGCATCACCTATCAATCGCCGTCGAGTATGCTCGCCGTACAGGCACTTACACCAAAAGACGGCAGTCAGATTCTTGATTTATGCTCAGCCCCCGGTGGCAAAGCGGTGTACATAAGCGAGCTTTGTCCTCACAGTACCGTGTATGCGGGAGAGCTACATCCGCACCGTATAAACCTCATTCAAAAGTATAAGAACCGTATGCACGTGCCTAACGTGAAAGCGGTGCAGATAGACGCGACCAAATTCAAGGAAGAATGGCAAGAGAAGTTCGATTATATTCTTGTAGACGCGCCTTGCTCGTGCTTTGGAACCTTCCTCAAACACCCCGACGTATTTTTGTCGAGAGGTGAGGAAGATATACTGTCCTTGCAGGCAACGCAAAAGCTCATACTTGCAAATGCTGCTCAGGATCTAAGGCGCGGCGGCGTGCTGGTATATTCCACGTGTACACTGTTTGAAGAAGAGAACGGAGCGGTTATAAATACATTGTCAGAAAGTTTTAATACCGAACATATATCCGCTGTCGATGAGATTGACGGTGGAAAGTATAAGGATAATGACGGCAGAGTGCAAATTTTGCCGCACGGCACGTATGACGGATTTTATATCGCGCGACTTATTAAGAAATGATTTGAAATTAGCAATCTTAGGTGAGATAGAGTGAACGAAGCAGGAATGGAGATTAATATGGGAGATGTCGGCAATGCGTGTGCAGCTATAAGTCAACGGACGAAGTCCGCGCTTTTGGGAATGTCCGCAAAGGACATCGCTTCATTGTTGCCAGATTATCCAAAATTTTGCGGCGCGCAGATATACGGCTTTCTTGCCGAAGGTAAGAGCTTTGAAGAAATGACGTCGCTAAAAAAAGAGCTTCGCATATATCTTGAAGAAAATTACGTCGCAAATCCTGTAACAATATTGAGAACGTTTGAAGGCAAGGGTGGAACCAAAAAGTTTTTGTTTATGCTCACGGACGGCAATCTAATAGAGGGTGTATATATGCCTCACGACTACGGCAATACGCTTTGTCTGTCTACGCAGGTTGGGTGCAGAATGGGCTGTACGTTTTGCGCGAGCGGACTTGACGGCTTGGTGCGTAATCTCACGGCGGGCGAAATGCTCGGACAGGTAATAGCGGTCAATCGCGCGTGCGGTGGAAGCGTAAAGGAACGCAAGGTAAATAAGCTCGTACTTATGGGTAGCGGCGAGCCGTTTGACAACTACGACAACGTACTTGCATTCCTTGACGCAGTCAGCGAGGAAAAGGGAATAAACATAGGCGAGCGCAATATATCACTGTCCACTTCGGGGCTTTGCGACAAAATTGTGAAGTTTGCGGATAGCGGTCACAAGGTTACGCTGTCAATAAGTCTGCATTCGCCGTTCGACGAGGGACGAAGCGCGCTTATGCCTGTAAACAAGGCGTACGGAATAGACAGGCTTATCGAGAGCGCGAAATACTATTTTGAAAAAACGGGCAGGCGCGTGATATTCGAGTATACGCTAATCAGCGGCAAAAACGATACCGATGAGTGCGCGCGTAGGCTTGCAAAGATTACGGCGGGCTTTCCGTCGCATATAAACCTTATAAGACTGAACGAGGTCAAGGAAAACGACTACCGCGCACCGAGTGTGGACGCGGCAACGGAGTTCCTTGCCAAACTCCAAAAATTAGGCGTGTCCGCAACTATACGCAAGAGTCTCGGCGGTGACGTAGAGGGTGCGTGCGGTCAACTGCGCAGAAGATATTTAGAGGAAAATTGATGAAGGCGGCGATAGACGGCAGAGTTATAAAGGCGGTTGCCTCAAAGTTTTTTGTGGATACGCAGGACGGCGTAAAGGTTTGCTTTGCACGCAAAAAGCTCAAAAGCGACGGCAATATATTCGTCGGCGATTTCGTGTCCGTTATGCGCGAGCGCGACAGCTTCGTTATTGAGGAAGTGAAGCCGCGTAAAAATCAGCTTATCCGTCCGTACGTCAGCAATATAGATTTGTGCTTTATCGTCATTGCTCCCGAGCCTGAACCCGATTTTCTGCTTGTTGATAAGATTATCGTCAATTGCCACGAGCAGGGAATAACCCCCGTACTGTTTGCAAACAAGTGCGATTTATGCCATATCGACCTCACCGAATA
>CAMWIB010000173.1 GCA_947174215.1 uncultured Clostridia bacterium | reverse complement strand
CGCCTGACGGCTCTGCGGCGATAGACAATACGGTAACGCAGACCTTTTTCGTTGCGGCACGCAGCGATAGGCAGACCACGAGAGAATCGGAATTTTTGTATCTCGACGCGATTATGAATTCCGAAAGCTCGTCGGCAACCGCAAAGACGGAAGCAGAGCAACAGAAAATGCTTCTCGTCAAGCGTATGGAGAAGGAACTCGCTCTTGAAACGGCAATTAAGGGCAAAGGCTTTGAGGACGCGATTGTGACAATCGGCGACGAGGGCGTGAACGTCGTAGTGGGCAAGGCGGAGCTTTCGATTGAGGAAGCAAACCAAGTGCTTGCAATCGTCGTTGCGGAAACCACGTTCAAGCCTAAGGCGGTAAAAGTAATTCCGTACGTTTGAGCGAATACGCTTGATAAGCAGTAGCACTAAACTGAATTCCAAAAACAAAAAATGGCATTGCAATGAGCAATGCCGTTTTTATATGGGTTCTCCGCGAAACGCCGTGTTTCGTGGGACAAATTTGTAGGGTAAATTTTACACCTTTCTCCAAGATTTTGGTGAAACCATAAGAAGTATAGGCAGAATTTCAAGCCTACCAAGCAACATATCAATACAAAGTATAATCTTTGAAAATACGCCGAAGCTCGTATAGTTGCCGCTTACGCCGATTGAGCCGAGCGCAGGACCGATATTGTTGAAGCAGGAGAGAACCGCCGTAAAGTTTGTTTCAAAGGAGTTTGCGCCGCCAAAGTTTGATTCCTGCACGGATACGAGCAGGGTGGACGCCATTATGATGAGTATATACAGAATGAAGAAGTTCTGTACGTTTGACATCGTAGTTTCATTGATGGGCTTTCCGTCCATTTTGAGGGTGTACACCGAGCGCGGTGACAGCGTTTTTTTGAGATTGATATAGGACGATTTGCTCACTATCATAAACCTCGATACCTTCAAGCCGCCCGCGGTTGAACCTGCCGAGCCGCCTATACACATAAGTCCTATCAGGATAACCTGAGAGAGTATAGGCCACTCCGTGAAGTCGCAATTTATAAAGCTCGTAGTAGATATTACGCCCGCAACGTTGAACACGCTGTTTCTAAGTGACTCACCGAACGTAGCGTACGTATGGCGAACGCATAGGTCAATCGTAATGACAGCCGTCGCCACGAAGAACATAATGAACATACAGATGAACTCTTCGCTTCGTATGGCTTTCAAGAAATGCCCCATAATTATCATAAAATAGATGTTGAAGTTTACGGAGAACAAAATCATGAATATCGTGAGTACGACTTCTATGCTTACGGAGTTGTAGTGAGCAATATTGTCGTTCCAGATAGAGAAGCCGCCCGTTGATGCGGTTGCAAATGCGTGGCAGAAGCTATCGAACACGGGCATCTTGCAAAGACAGAGAATGCCGACGAGCAGTAGAGTCATAACGACGTACATTGCGTAAAGTATGCGCGAGGTGAAGCGCATTTTGCTCACGAGCTTACCAAACTGCGGACCGGGTATTTCGGCTTTTGCGAGTGCGGTTGACATCTTGTCGTTTTTGGGGAGAAGAGCGATTGCAAGAACGAGAACTCCCATACCGCCAAGCCACTGGGTGAGCGCACGCCAGAAAAGCAATGCTTTTGGAAGAATCTCGATATCGTTCAAAATGGTCGCGCCCGTCGTTGTAAAGCCGGAAATTGTTTCAAACAACGCGTCGATATAGTTTGGAATATAACCCGATACGCGATAGGGGATTGCGCCTATTATTGCAAGTACAATCCAAAGCATACCGCATATGGCAAAGCCGCTTGACGGACGAAGGTCACGCTTATCCTTGGGAGGACGGAGCGCAAGCCCTATGCCGCCAATCAACACGCATACTGCAATCGCTATGCCAAAGCCTGCCATCGTACTCATCTCTCCGTAGCCAAGCGACATAAAGAGAGGGACGCACATTATTGCGCCCATAAGCAGGCTGACCTCGCCAAACATGAAAATTAGCATACGGTAGTTCATAAGCGATTACAAATCAAGAATATCGTTGAGGTTTGAGAAGCCCTCTTCCTTTGTGACGATAATCACGTTGTCGTCCTTTTCTATGGTGTCCTGTCCAGAAGGAGTGATAAGCACGCCGCTACGGATTATGCCAGCGACAAGCAAGTTCTTTTTTAATGACAAGTCCATAATTTTTACGCCGAATTTTTTGAAATTCTCCGTAGCGGTGAACTCCAAAATCTCCGTCGTATCGTCGATAATATGGAATATGCGCTTCACGGAGTCGTTTTCTTCCTCGTTGTCAAGCGTACGCACGAAACGGATTATCTGGTCGGCAGTGGAGTTCTTTGTGGAAACTGCGCTATATATGCCGCTTCTTTGAAGCATATCGTAATAGCTTAGTTGGTCTATCTTTGTGACAACCTTGGGTACGCCGTTGGACGCGGCAAACATACTCATTATTATATTCTGTTCGTCCTGATGACAGAGCGCAACGAATGCGTCCGTATATTCAAGACCTTCGTCGGCAAGTAGCTCTTGGTCGGTTCCGTCGCCGCATACGACTTCAACCTTGTCGAGAGAGTCCGCAAGCGAAAGACACTTTTTCTTGCTCTTGTCGATAATCTTTATGCGTATTCCGCCGACTCTTGCAAGCTCCTCGCAAAGATAGTACGCAGTCGTCGAGCCGCCGACGATGATAACGGATTTTGATTGTCTGTTCCAACCAAGCTCCTTGAAAAAGAGGGCGATATTCTTAGTCGTAGCAGTGAGGAAAAGCCTGTCCTCTTGCTCGATGATAAAGTCGCCGCTTGGAATAATTGCCTTGCCGTCGCGCTGAGCGGCGCAGATAAGAACCTTTGTTTTGAATTTTTTAGGCAAGTCCTTCAAGGATAAGCCGATGAGGGGAGAGAACTCGGGAACGCGGAATTCCACAAGCTCAACCTTGCCGCCGCTGAACTGGTTGACCTTGATAGCGGAAGGGAAGCGGAGCATTCTGCTTATCTCGATAGCCGCTTCGTACTGAGGGTTGACCATAAGGCTAAGTCCCAAATCTCCCTCGTTTTCAAACAGGTCGGAATACTCGGGCTTGGAAACGCGCGCTATCGTCTTTTTTACGCCGAGCTTATTTGCAATGATACAGCAAAGAATATTCAGCTCGTCTACGGACGTCGTGGCGACAATCAAATCAGCGGTTGATACGCCCGCTTCTTTGAGAACCTCGCTACTCGCGCAGTTGCCAATGACTCCGTTGACGTCGTAGGCGTTTATCGCGTCTTCCACCTTCTGGCTGTTGGTGTCAACCACAACGATGTTGTGACCTTCCCTCGACAGCTCCTGCATAATGGTAAGACCAATCG
>CAMWIB010000172.1 GCA_947174215.1 uncultured Clostridia bacterium | reverse complement strand
TTTCGCCGGTCTTTGGATTTCTGAGTCCGACGGGCTTCAACGGACCAAAGCGAAGAGTATCGCTTCCGCGGTTTGCCTTATCCTCTATCGGCATACACACATCTTACAGCTCGCTCTTCTCAAAGTCGTGAAGTACGACCGTCTGAGCTTCTACGAGCGCATTGTAGAACGCCTCGTATTCATCTCTCTGCATTGGCAGATTGAGGTAGTCCTCTCCGCCCTTGCCGTATCTGCCTCCAAAATACGCCTTATCGTAGTCAATGCTATCTGCCGCTACAATCGGCGCGATAGCGTCGTAAAAGAACAACCTTTTCTTTCCGCTTATCTCGCCAACTATCTTAGCCATAGCTTCCGAGGTCAGCGGACCCGTCGCTATCACCGTCGGCGTAGAGTCAAGCTCCATCACCTCTTCGCGTACAAGCTCGAAGTTGTCATACGACTGCAAAGCGTTTTCAACAAGCTCTGAAAACTTTTCTCTATCCACCGCGAGCGCACTGCCCGACGGCACCTTACTCCCCGCTGCAAGCGGCAAAAGCTCACAGCCAAGCAGATTAAGTTCCTCTTTAAGCAAGCCAGAAGCCGTAGTCGGTTCTTCCGATTTCAAGGAGTTGGAGCATACGAGTTCCGCAAGTCTGTCCGTACTGTGCGCACCCGTATTCTTCATTGGGCGCATCTCGTACATCTTGACCGCAAAGCCCGCTTTAAGCAGTTGCAAAGCGCATTCACACCCCGCAAGACCGCCTCCTATGACCTTGACAAGCTCACTCATTACCTTCTTCCTCGACGGTTACAAGCTCCTTATGCTTGCACTGTCTGTCCGTACACTGATAGTACGTCTTATCGTCGCGCTTTACGACCTTCATAGTATTGCCGCACTCCGGGCAGAAATACGGGGCGGGAATATCCCAGCTGATGAAATCGCAGTTCGGATAATTCGTACAGCCATAGAAGGTCTTACCCGACTTCGATACGCGTTTACTCACGTCGCCGCCGCACTTAGGACACTTGCCTACTACCTCGACAATCTTTTTTATGTTCTTGCACTTAGGATAATTCGGACAGGCGAGGAAGGGACCGTACTTGCCGTGGCGCACGACCATCTTCGCGCCGCACTTATCGCAAACGACGTCGCTCTCTTCGTCGAGCATATGACCGCCGCTTGCCTTAGCCGCTCTGTCAAGGAATCTTTTAAGCCTTGGATAGAACGCGCCGATAAGCTCGTCCCACTGTTGATTTCCGTCCGCGACCTTATCGAGCGCGCCTTCGAGTCTTGCAGTGAAGTCCAAGCTCATAATATCCGGGAAGTTGTTTTCCATATACTCGCTCACCGCTTCGCCAAGCTGAGTGGGAGCAATCGCCTTTTGTTGCTTTTCGGTATACTCGCGCTTTGAAAGCACGGAAATTATAGAAGCGTACGTAGACGGTCTGCCGATTCCGTTTTCTTCAAGCGCTTTTACGAGCGTAGCGTCGTTGTATCTCGCGGGCGGCTTCGTGAACTTCTGCTCGCTGAGTACGTCGTCAAGCGTGAGCTTTTCGCCTTCGTTGAGGTCGGGCATCGTATCCGTTTCCTTTTCGTCCTCGTCCTCTTCGACGGTTGCGGAGTATACTGCGGTATAACCCTTAAACTTTATGCTCTTGCCCTTGACTACGAAGCCGAGGCTTTCAGAACCGCTCGTGCCGAGAATATGCACGCGCATAGTGTTGTACTGCGCCTCTTTCATCTGCGACGCCATATATCTTTCATAAATCAGCTTGTAAAGACGGAACGCGTCCCTGTCAAGCTTACCTTCAAGCGACTTTGGAGTACGGCTCAAATCGATAGGACGGATAGCTTCGTGCGCGTCCTGCGCGTTATCGCTCGTCTTATAAACGTTGGGTGACTTTGGCGCATACTCCTCGCCGTAGTTTTCCTCAATAAACGCAAGGGTTTCTTTTGCGAAATCGGGAGATACGCGAACGCTGTCCGTTCTGATGTACGTAATGAGCGCGTGCTGTCCTTCGCCCTCGATATCCACACCCTCGTAGAGTGACTGCGCAACGCGGCTCGTGCGGTCTGCCGTCATATTTAGCTTATGGCTCGCTTCCTGTTGCATAGTGGAAGTGGTAAACGGCGGCGCGGGACGTGAGGTGGATACGCTCTTTTTCACCTCGTCCACAACGTAGTCACATTGGCGCATAAAATCGGTAATTATGCCCGCCTCGTCTGCGTTTGTGACCTTCACCTTCTTGCCGTTGCTCTCCTGCAATGCGGCGGTAAATATATTCGACTTAGTTTTTCTTATGCCCGTTTTGTACAGCAACGCACTGATATTCCAGTATTCCTCGGGTACGAAAGCGCGTATTTCCTTTTCTCTGTCCACAATCATTTTGAGTGCGGCGGACTGTACGCGACCTGCCGAAAGACCGGGTTTGAGCTTTCTTGAAAGGATAGGAGATATCTTGTAGCCCACAAGCCTATCAAGCACTCTACGCGCCTGTTGGCTGTTGACCAAATCCATATTTATCTCTCTCGGCTTCTTCATAGCCGCGCGTACAGCCTTTGGAGAAATCTCGTTGAACTCTATACGAACCTTGTCGCCCTCTATGCCAAGCACGTTTTTCAAGTGCCAGCTTATTGCTTCACCCTCACGGTCAGGGTCGGTTGCAAGATAAACGACGTCATACTTTTTGACTGCCTGTGCAAGTTGTTTGATTATTGCTTCCTTATCTTCCGATATAACGTACTGCGGCTTGTAGCCGTTTTCGATGTCAATTCCGAGCGAACGCTGCGGAAGGTCGCGGACGTGTCCTTTTGACGCAAGCACCGCCGCGTCGCCACCAAGATACTTCTCAATCGTCTTTGCCTTGTGCGGTGACTCAACTATAATAAGCTGTTTCATTCAATCTCCTATGCTGTAAGTATAATTTAGTTTATGATTGTTTTTATGTCGTTTTATTTGGGTTATTGAGTACTCTTCAATAACCGTTTCATATACGCGTACGCCCACACGCGCACGCATACATTATAATAACGCGCTCACGCAAGCGCGTAGTAGTTTCCGCCCGTATTCTGTACGAGTCCGTTGAGTTCAAGATTGAAAAGCGCGGTCGTAAGTTCGCTTACTGTCAGTTGCGTAATTGAAAGCAAGTCCTCAAAGTGCAACTCCTCATCGTGGAGCGCTTCAACAATCTGGTTTTCAACGAGATTCAGTTCAACCGCCTTCTTTTCCGTGCTTTCGCGCTTGATATGTAATGCGTCAAGTACGTCCTCGGGCTTTATCGCAAGCGCGTGAGGCGTTTCTCTCATACGCTCGTTTACGCCCTCGCTCTCCTCCGCAAATATATTACCGCGTACGGCAAAAATCTCTTAACCTAGCTATCCTG
>CAMWIB010000171.1 GCA_947174215.1 uncultured Clostridia bacterium | reverse complement strand
GCAATATCTTATATCTGTCTTTCGTGCAGGCAAGTGCGGGAATATCACCGCCTACGCCACGCTGTCCGCCGTCGATAAAGACTTCAACGACGTCGCCGTGCTTCAACTCGTGTGCGTGGGTAGCCTCTTCAAGCGCTTCGAGCGTGTAGTCGTGAACGCTGAATTCAAACGGCTTGCTGAGCGCCTCAAACGTAAGACTATCCTCTCCGCCTACCTTTGCGTAGCGCACGTCGCAGTGATTGCCGTTTTCCTGCGGCACGAGATAATCGTGTTCGAAGTCAGCAATCTTGCCAACGTACGTGCCGAGCTTTGCCGAGGTCTTTCTGTCGCAGTAGTTCTCGTGAGGTCCTCTGCCGTAGAACTCTACTTCGTCGCTTGTGGCGAGTCCCATTCTGAAACCGTAGCGCGGCAAGCTGTACACGCTGTTTCTCACGCGCATAGAAATCTTGATTCCGTTCTCACCCGCTTCGTACACCGTTTTGAGGAGGGAGAGCTGAGGCGAGCAAGACCAGTCTATTTCAACCTTTCTGTCCGAAACCACCATATTTGATTTTACAAGTCTTGCTTCGCAGGGCTTGAAGAACTTCTTGCCGAACATGCTCTGTACGAAGGACGGCAGCTGCGGTGACTTGTCGTTGTCTATACGCGCGCGCCAGAAGTTTGGACGAAGCGGAGCGGAAAGCAATTCAACGCCGTCTTTTACGATTGAGGTAATAAAGCCGCTGCTTATGCTCACCTCGCACTTGATACCAGCGCTTTCAAGCAATATCTTTCCGTCCTCATTGAACACCGTCTTACCGACTGCGGACTTGAATTCCTTTGATACGTAGCCGGTATAGTCAAGCTGTCCTTCCGCGATTATATCGCCCTTCTTAAATACGCCCTCATTCTCTTTTATAACTGCGTAGCAGTTGAGAAGAACTTCCTTACCCGCCGTATCGGGCAGGTTTATTGCAAACGGCATTCTGCCCTTGGAAAGCGGCGGGACGTCGGGCATATCGCACTCCATAGTGTCAACAACCTTGCCGTCAACGAGGATTTCAAACTTCGCGCCGAACTTTGCAAGCGACGTAAACATATACTCGTTCTTGACCGTAATCTCGTCATCGTCACGACCGAACAGAATTTGCTGATATACTCTCTTTACCTCGTAGAACGCGGGGTTGGGGCTTCTGTCTGCGCGCACTATTCCGTTGAACGCAAACGTACCGTCGTTTGGCTTATCTCCCCAGTCTCCGCCGTAGGTATATTCAACCGTGCCGTCCGAAGAGGTACGCTTTATAGCTTGGTCCGCAAAGTCCCAGATATATCCGCCGCAAAGTCTGTCGTGCGCACGGAAGTGCTGCCAGTAGTCGTCAAAGTTCCCAAGGCTGTTGCCCATGCAGTGAGCGTACTCACACTGAATGTACGGCTTATCCTTGTACATCTTCGGCGTAAGCAGATATCCGAACGGATTCCATACTACCATAAGTCCGTGAACGTGCGCTTTGTTGTTTGCTATGCGCTCCATATTCTCTTCCAAGGAATACATCTCACTCATAATATCCGTAACGCGCATATATGCGTCCGGCTCGTAGTGAATGGGGCGCGTAGTATCCAGTTCAAGCGCCGCCTTCTTCATTTCGGCAAACGCCTTTCCGTTTCCGCTCTCGTTGCCGAGCGACCAGAACAGTATGCACGCATGATTGCGATAGGTCTGCACCATACTGCGCATACGGTGACAGCACTGCTCCGTCCAAAGCTTGTGCGAGCGCGGCACGCGGGTTGCGAGTCCGTGGGTTTCAAGGTTGTTTTCGCACATAACCATAATTCCGTACTTGTCGCAGAGCTGAT
Organism: uncultured Clostridia bacterium; assembly: GCA_947174215.1. Classification (GTDB taxonomy): domain Bacteria; phylum Bacillota; class Clostridia; order Christensenellales; family CAG-917; genus CAG-475. The sequence continues at coordinate 1,562 of CAMWIB010000171.1, read as the reverse complement.
AGAACTCTCTGCTGTTTGGATAGTGCGAGGTTCTTATGCTATTGACGTTGTTACGCTTCAAAAGCACGATATCAGCCTCGGTGTACTCCTTTGGTACTGCGTGACCGAAATCGGGATGGAATTCGTGACGGTTTACGCCACGTATTTTGAGGGGCTTGCCGTTGAGCGCGATATAAGGCTCTTTTCCGTCAATCATAGGTATGCACTCTACCTTTCTGAAACCGAAATCAAGCTCGCGCATATCGGTGAAATGCTCCTCGTGATGTTCAACGCTTGTGAGCGTAACTCTGAGCTTGTAAAGATATGGATTTTCCGAACTCCAAAGATAAGGCGCGTCAATCTTTTGTGCGAACTTTACCGTCGTATTCTCGCCCTTGCTGGACTTCGGTATCTGAACGATTGCACTGCTTACAACGTTTCCGTCCACATCTATAAGCTCCGCCTTCATTCTCGTAGCGGCTACTGCAATTTCCTTTGCGATATGTACTTTGCCGTGAATGTGAAGCTTCGCGTTTTCGAACTTCTCATCAAGCTCGGAATAAGCGTAGATATCCGCAATTCTTACCTTCGGCAGGAAAATCAACGTGACGTCCCTGAAAAGACCTGAAATACGCCACATATCTTGGTCTTCGAGATAGCTTCCCGTCGTATAGCGGTATACGACAATCTTAACCTCGTTTTCGCCAACCTTGACGAAGGGCGTAATATCATACTCCTGATAGTCGAACGTGTCCTCGCTGTAACCTACGAACTTACCGTTGATGTACAGCTCCGCACCGCTGTTCGCGCAGAAGTTGATATGTATATCGCCGTCCTTGCCGTCAAGCGTAAACTTGCGCATATACACACCGCAGGGATTCTCCTCCGCGTTTATGTGCGGAAGCGACGCGCCCGTAGAGATTGGCGACGGATATTTGATATTTGAATATATCGGCTTTCCGTAGCCCTTTAACTGCCAGTTTGACGGAACGTCTATCTCTTCCCACGTTTCGGGATTCAATTCAAGCATAGTTGCCGCCGCGAAAAATCTGAAATTCCATTTTCCGTTCAACACGAGGGTACGCGCTTCGCCGTTCTCGTTCAAGGGGAAGCCTGCGCCGTGCTTGTCGCACACGTTCAAACTGTATACGTTTGGGTCGTTGAAATAGTTGTTCATAATTTTTATCCTCTTACTCGGCTTTCTCTCGCCGTTTATTTTTCTTTTTAATGTTTGTTATATATTCTCTTACTAATAACTTACTTTTCAGGCACGAACAGCACTCTGCGGCAGTTCGGGCATTCTGCGTAATCGCCGGGGTTTCTCAGCTTGGAGCAGACGTCGTTTGGTACTCCCATAAAGCATCTTCCGCACATTTTGCGGTTGGGGTCGTACTCGACGAACGCGGGCATCTTTTTAGAAGAACGCAAGGACTGATACACTTCCATAATTTTCTCGGGTATCTCCTTTTTAAGCTCTGCAAGTTGCGCTCTTATGCTTGCGACTTTGGGTTGCATTTCGCTTACGTACACGGTGTATTCAGCCTTTGCCGCACGCGCGCTGTCGTATGGCTTTACTCCTTGCT
>CAMWIB010000170.1 GCA_947174215.1 uncultured Clostridia bacterium | reverse complement strand
GTCATAGAGCTTTGTAAGCTCGCCGATAACGTATATCCATGCATCGACTTCGGACACGTAAACAGCCTGTGGCAAGGCGCTTTACGCACTGCTGACGACTTTCAACGCATAGTTGACAAAATGTTCGAAGGCTTAGGCGAGAAAAAGACAAAGAATATGCACGTGCATTTCAGCAAAATTCAGTATGGTGCGAAGGGCGAGATACGCCACCTAACGTTTGCAGACACAGTGTACGGACCCGAGTTCGAACCATTCGCAGAGGTAATCGTAAAAAACAATCTCACGCCGCATATTCTTTCAGAATCAGCAGGCACCCAGATGCTTGACTCAAAGACTATGCAAACCATTTATAACTCGCTCTTGAAATAGAGTTCCGTTGATATACATTGATATGTAGGAGATACAAATGTAACCTAATTAAATGCAATAAATAGTTTTATTTGCAAAATGTTATATATGTGGTTTTGAATTAAAGAATTCTGAATACAAAAAATCTTTATATCAAATAACAGAAAATCAAATCTTTACTAAACAAGATTTGATTTTTTCTTATTAAACTTAAAAGCTATCCGTAAGCCCGAGCAGATAGTCGGTGGAAACGTCAAAAATTTCTGCAATCTTTATAAGGTTTTCATATTCCGGACGGGAAACGTCATTTTCCCAATCGCTTACGTTTGACTGAGCTACGCCTATCATTTTTGCAAGCTGACATTGCGAAATATTTTCCGTCTTTCTCAATTCCTTTAAGCGCTTATTAAAAATCAGTTCCATAACAAGATAATAACAATTATATGCGTTGCACATAAAAAATATGTGTGTTACACATATTGACAATTATGTGTAATACACATATAATTTATCTATAAAACTTTCGTAAAACGAAAAGGAGGGTATTATGAGCAAAAAAATAAGAATGCTATGCAGGCTGTGTCTGACAACCGTAGTTTTGCTTTGCATAGCTATGCTTGCCGTTGCGTGTACGAAAACGCAAACGAAGGATACGCCAACTAAGGACGATAGCGTGTTCGGCGACTGGATAACGCAAAAGGAAGCAAGCTGTGAAGAGGACGGTTTGAAGTACCGCACCAACGGAAAGGGTGAAAGACAGGAGGAGGCTATACCTGCACTCGGACACTCGTATGGAGAGTGGAAGGTTGTTACAGCCGCAACATCGCTTGAAGAAGGCGTGCAGGAAAGCGTATGTTCACGCTGTCACGAGAAGCAGCAAAAGCCCGTTCCGGTATTGGTTGACGGTACGGCAGGGCTTGAATACACCTATTGGGAGAGTCAGGATATGTACTATATCACCGGTGCGGGCGACGCGGTGAACGTCAAAGACCTCGTAATTCCAACGCTGTACAAGGGTAAAACCGTAATTTACGTGTATAAGGACTCGCTTAACGATATGCCGAATCTCGAAACAGTCAAGTTTGCGGGCAACAGCCAATTTACGTATATCTATCCAAACGCTTTTAAGGGTTGTGAAAAGCTTAAAACGGTTGAGATTCCCGCAAGCGTAACGTATTTGCCGTATGACTTTGCGCCAAAGTGCGACGCGCTCGAATCCGTCACCGTTGACAGTGAAAACGAAACGTACTGTTCCGTCAATGGAGTAGTCTATACGAAAGATATGCCTCAGCTCGTATACTATCCCTCTGCAAAGATAGGGGTGTACACCTTGCCCGCATCGCTTACGAGCATAACGTACAAGGACGTTTTTAAGGCGACCAACTATCCGCTTTCCATCGCAAAGGGAATCACGGCTTTTGCGGTTGAAGATGGTAATTCCAAATACACCGTAGACTCGCGCGGCGCGCTGTATTCAAGCGATATGAAAACGCTTTACGCTTATCCAATCGCAAATAAACAAGAAGAATACACCATATGCAACGACTCATTCAAGACCGTTGAAGCATATGCTTTTGCGAACAATAAGTATCTGAACACTGTAAAAATTCTCGGCGAAAATACCTATAAAGACATAAAAGGTTATTCGTTCTATATTACGAATATACAGTCGCTTGAATTCAGTGGCGTAAGCAATATCAGAGAGTATGCAATATATCATAATCCAAGCCTGCAAAATATAGTTTTCAACGCGGGTGGAACATCAAGCTGTACGCTGTACAATTATGCCATAATTGATAACACCGCCTTGAAGAAAGTCGTGCTTCCAAGCTCGTTGAATAGTGATTTGCCACATAGCTCACTGTGTATGCTTGACCCGTTCTGGGGATGCACCTCACTTATGGAAATTGCAATTGAAAGCGGTGACAGCGCATTCACGTCTGTGGACGGCGCATTATACGATAAAGATATGCAACATTTGCTGTTTTTCCCGCACGGTAAAACTACGTTGACTTTGCCAAGTACACTCAAAACGATTACGACAACTACGTTAAAAAATAATGAATCCCTAAAATTCGATGTTGTTGATGGTGTAAAATACTATCAGAACTGGGTTGTCGGCACAACTGATGATGAAATTTCAACGGTTATCGTGCGTGAGGGTACAGTTGGCATAGCACAAAGAGCGTTGCGCGGTCTTAAACTAAGTAAGCTTTCACTGCCTGCAAGCCTTAAATATCTCAGCCCAACTGCACTTGCAGATACAAGCACGACGGAGTTTACGTATCACAGCAATTTTGAATATATTGATTACATGGCATTTTCCTCATTCGGATATGCAGGTGGAAGTATAGATTTAGGTACACCAAGCTTTATCGGTAACACCGCATTGGGATATACAAAGGTGGACGAGATAAAAGTAGGCTTCAAAAACAACGGCAATATGACCGTATTAGATGGAACCAGCACAAGCGGAGCATTCTTCCAATCAAAAGCTAAGAGGGTACTATACGGACCTTATATTGAATCAATCGGCAAAAGCGCATGCAAGAATATGACCGAGCTTACAGAGGTCTATATTGCAAACCAAGCCTTGTGTGATGACCCGTATTCAACGTTTTTCGACTACAAAACTTATGGAAAATCGAAGAGAACTATGTGCCTTTGGATAGCAAGCAACATTACGCTCAGCGAAACCGCCGTCAAAGTGCTGACAGGAGCATTATGGGGCTATGCATTGGTTGACGGTGCGACCACGACAGTCGACGGCATAACCTACGTAAAGTACGCCACAGCTACGGCATAAAAGTTGATAATTGGCAAGGTAATTGGCTGACAAATAAGTAGAAGTGTAATCAAAAATGAAATAATCTCACTTGTTTAGCACAAACAGTAGCCAAAAACAATAGGGCGACTGTCAACAAAACTCACAAAAGTTCAGTAGGTTATTCCCGCTGAACTTTTTCATTTAATTGTTTACTATAAAAAAGAAATGAACCGTTCGTAAGATAAACATCGAAGTGTTTCCCACCGAGTAATCGTCCATTTCTTA
>CAMWIB010000169.1 GCA_947174215.1 uncultured Clostridia bacterium | reverse complement strand
CGAATACGATATTCGGACACTTCTGCTTGGATATCCATATAGCTTCACCCGTTTGTACGCCCGCCGCTTTTGCAAGCTGATTTTTTGCAAGCACTATACCGTGGCGCATCTGAGGATTTCCGCAAACGGCAAGCGGCAGCCCGTCGTATTCGGGATGCATCTTCTGTTCTACCGAAGCGTAGAAATTATTAAGGTCGCAATGCAGAATTGTTTTGTCCACGCATTGATTATATACAATTTTGTCTTGCAAAACAACAGGTTCGAGTATATAATATTTCATAGAATTTGTTTTAGCGCGCGAGCGCACAGCGTATGCGCGCGAGGAGTATATTATGATTTTGGTTACAGGCGGCGCAGGCTACATCGGTTCGCACTGCGTCAGAGAGCTTCAAGAGCGCGGTATCGGCGTTGTCGTGTACGACAACCTCGTGACGGGACATATCGAGTCCGTACCCGAGGGCGTACCGTTTGTGAAGGGCGACATTTTTGACGTAGAGCTTTTGCGCGAAACCTTCAAGAAGTACGGCGTTGACTCGGTTATACACTTTGCGGCGTACTCGCTCGTCGGCGAGAGTATGTCAAACCCTGCAAAGTATTACCATAACAACGTAGCGGGTACGCTTGCGCTTCTCGACGCTATGATTGCCGAAAACGTGAAGTATCTCGTATTCTCGTCCTCTGCGGCTACCTACGGAGATTGCGGAAGCGGTCTTATCACCGAAGAGAGTCCTCAAAACCCCACCAGCGTATACGGTCAGACCAAGCTGATGATGGAGCAGTTTATGCAGGATTATGACAAGGCGTACGGACTCAAATACGTGGCGCTTCGCTACTTCAACGCCGCGGGCGCACACCGTAGCGGAGAGATTGGCGAGGCTCATAAGCCCGAATCTCACCTCATTCCTATCATATTGCAGGTAGCCAACGGCACGCGTGACCATATCGGCATTTACGGTGAGGACTATCCCACGCCCGACGGAACGTGCGTACGCGACTATATTCATATCACCGACCTTGCCGACGCGCATATCCGCGCGCTCGACTACTTGAAGAACGGCGGCAAGTCCACCTACTACAACCTCGGAAACGGTAACGGATTCAGCGTGAAAGAGGTTATAGATATGACTGAGAAGGTCACGGGACTTACCATCAAGCGCGAGGTAGAGGGACGTCGCCCCGGCGACCCGCCCACGCTCGTAGCTTCAAGCGAGAAGATAAAGCGTGAACTTGGTTGGAAACCGCAGTATGACAGCTTAGAGAGCATCATTTCATCCGCTTGGAAGTGGCACTCCACGCACCCGCACGGATACGAAAATTAAGCTTACAAAAGTATAATAAAACAGAACACGTCCCGAAAACGACGCATAATGTGTACCGTTGCAAGCGGAATTCCGTTTTGCATAGAGGAGGTATATGCAGGTAAAAAAAGCGATTATCCCGTGTGCAGGCTTTGGCACGAGATTTTTGCCTGTCACAAAGGTTTTGCCAAAGGAGCTTCTGCCCATTGCGGATACTCCCGCGCTGTCCTATATCGTTGATGAAGCGGTGAAATCGGGAATTGAGGAAATACTTATCATAATCTCACCGCAGAAGAAATTTGTAAAAAAGCTGTTTAAGCCAAATAAAGCGCTCAATAAACTGTTGATTGCAAAGGGTGATAGCGAGGGCTTCTCGCTTGCAAACAAGGATACAAAGGTCAAGATTAGGTTCGCCGTACAGAAGAAAATGAACGGCACGGGAATGGCGATATATCTTGGAAAGCGTTTTGCAAAGGGCGAGCCTGTGGCGGTTCTTTTCGGTGACGACGTAATGTATACGGGCGATGGTAAGCCCGTAACAAAACAGCTTATCGACGCATACGAAGCGACTGATGGAGCGACGATTGTCGGATGTCAGTGTACCTCCGAAGAGGTTGCGCGCCGTTGCGGCGTTATGATTGTTGACAAAGCCGTAAACGATACGCTTACCGACATAAAAGGCATAATAGAAAAGCCGAAGGCGGAGCTTCCGAGCAAGCTCGTATCGCTTGGGCGTTTCGTACTCTCGCCGAGCATATTCGGGGCGATAAAGCGCACCGAGATGAAAGACGGTGAGGTATATCTCACGGACGCGATAAATTTGCTTGCTAAGGACGAGCGCGTATGTGCCTGCGAGTTCAAAGCGCGCAGATACGACGTCGGGAACAAGGAAGGGTACCTTGAAGCTATTGTGGAATACGCCTTGCGCGACGAGAAGCTTAAAACCGATTTTGCGGAGTATATTGAAAGTATAAAGTAATTTGCAAATTCCGCGTACTTACGCGTGATTTGCCGTTTGGGAAATGTAATGATTTGTGACGTTTGCGGCGAGCGCGAAGCGACGCTTTTCGACCGTGTAGTTGAAAATGGAAAAAGCGTGAAATACGCCTACTGTGAGGCGTGTTATTCTGGGGCGCTCAAAAACGGACAGTCGCCAAAGGACGTAGCGCGTGAGCGTATTGCTCGCAGAGGCAAGGAGTGCCGCGCGTGCGGTCGCGTTGCGGAGCAGTTTGAAAGTACCTTGTATCTGGGGTGTCCCGATTGCTACCGCGAGATGCACGCAGTCGTGGAAAACGTCATACGTAGTACGCAGATTGGAAATAATTTTGTCGTAAATCAGAATTTCGAGAACGACGCGCTACACGTATTTTCTGATAATTTTGGAAGAGAAGAAAGAGTCGGCAAGGACGAGTCATCTTTGAGTAGCGTCGTATCCTCACGAGTTCGACTTGCAAGAAATATAGAGGGCTTGAAGTTTCCGCAGTTTCTGCCAAATGCAAACGAGCGTATGGTGGACGTCATAAAAGGCGCTATGCGGGCGGCGGAGGGTGTGTTTGACGCACATTTACTCACTATGTCGAGTCTTACGAAGCCCGAAAAGAAAGCGCTTATCGAGCGGCATCTCATCTCCCTTCCGCTTGCAAACAACGATGTACACGGTGCGGTTATCATTGAAAAGGGAAAGAACTCGGCGATGTCCGTGCTTATAAACGAAGAGGACCATTTGCGCGAGCAATGTATGCTTTACGGTCACAATCTTAGCCGTGCGTATGAAAGACTGCACGCATACGATTTGCGCTTGCAAAAGGAGTTGCCGATTGCTCACGACAGACAGTTTGGTTTTTTGACGGCGTGCTTAACGAACGTGGGTACGGGTATGCGAGCGTCCGAAATGCTTTTCCTTCCCGCGCTTGAAAGGACGGATAATATCGGCAGTCTTATAAGCCTACTCAAAAAGTCGTACGGAGTGACAGCAAGAGGCTACTTCGGCGAAGGAAGCGACGCGGCATACGGAATGTATCAGATATCAAATTCGCGTACGTTCGGCGTAGGCGAAGTGGAAACCGTAAGACTCATCGAGCGAGTGGTTGAAAAGGTGTGCATAC
>CAMWIB010000168.1 GCA_947174215.1 uncultured Clostridia bacterium | reverse complement strand
TTGCATACTCCTCAACCGACCTATCTGCCGCGAAGAAGCCTGCCTTTGCGATATTGACGAGGGACATTCTGTTCCACTTCTCTTTGTCGCAATAGGTGTCGTTGACTTTGTTCTGAGCATTGACGTAGCTCTCGAAGTCGGCAAGCACCATATATCCGTCGGGCTGACCGCCTCTGCCTGTCGTGAGCGAATCCGCAATCTCGCCGAAGGAAATTCCGTTAAGACCTTGACGGAGCGCATCGATGAGTCTTCTTATGCGAGGATTGGTCTGATAGTAGTGGGACGGGTTGTAGCCGTTTCTCCACATCTCATTGACTTCCTCGGTGAGCAAGCCGAAGAGGAACATATTCTCGTCGCCGACCTCTTGGTGAATCTCGACGTTCGCGCCGTCGAGCGTACCGATGGTGAGCGCGCCGTTTATCATAAACTTCATATTACCCGTACCGCTCGCTTCCTTACCCGCAAGAGAAATCTGCTCGCTGACTTCGGATGCAGGCATAATCATCTCTGCAAGCGTAACGCGGTAGTTTTCAAGGAACACGACCTTGATTCTGCCCTTCACGTCGGGGTCGTTGTTTATCACGTCGCCGAGGGTGCAGATAAAGCGGATAATCTGCTTTGCCATATAGTACGCGCTTGCGGCTTTCGCGCCGAAGATGAACGTACGCGGCTGAATGTCAATGTTGGGATTATCCTTTATGCGGAAGTACAAATCCAAAATATTGAGCGCATTGAGGAGCTGACGCTTGTACTCGTGCAATCTCTTGACCTGTACGTCGAAGATACTGCTCGGGTCAACGGCTATATTGTTTTGTTGCATAATGTACTTCGCAAGGTCTTCCTTGTTTGCGTGCTTAATCTTCGCAAGGCGTTCAAGCACCTGTCTGTCGCCCATAAATCTTTGGAGCTTCTGCAAGTGGTCTGCGTCTTTGAGCCACTTATCGCCGATAAGCTCGGTGATAAACGCGGCAAGGCGCGGGTTAGCCTGCGCAACCCAGCGGCGGTGCGTAATGCCGTTGGTTACGTTTGTAAACTTCTCGGGGTGCATCTTGAAATAGTCCGCAAAAACGTCGTGCTTCAAGATATCGCTGTGAAGTGCGGAAACGCCGTTTATCGTATGCGAGGTCGCAAGGCAGAGGTTTGCCATCTTGACCTGACCGTTTGAAAGTATAGCGTTGCGCGACACGACGTCCCAGTTGTTTGGATAGTACTTCCAAAGCTCGTCGCAGAAGCGTTGATTTATCTCGTGTACAATCTGGAATATACGCGGCAACAAACTTGAAAACAGTTCTTGCGGCCACTTTTCGAGAGCCTCCGCCATAACGGTGTGGTTCGTATACGAAACGGTGTGCGTGGTGATATTCCAAGCCTCGTCCCAGCCGTAGCCGTACTCGTCGAGAAGCAAACGCATAAGCTCGGGAATACAGAGCGTGGGGTGCGTATCGTTGATGTGGATAGCTACGCAATCGGGAAGATTGTCAAGTGACGGATTGGTAAGAAGGTGTCTGTGCAATATACTCTGTATCGAAGCCGACACGAAGAAGTATTGCTGTTTGAGTCTTAGCGACTTACCCTCTATATGGTCGTCCGCGGGATAAAGCACCTTGTTTATAGACTCCGCAACAGCCTTTGCCGCGCTCGCCTTGACGTACTCGCCCTTGCTGAACATATGGATATCGAAGTCCTGCGGAGCTTCCGAATGCCAGAATCTGATACGGTTGACCGTCTGCGTATCGTAGCCCGAAATATTCATATCGTACGGAACGGCGTTAACAACCGTGCAGTCACGCTGATTGACGGTGAGTTTGCCGTTCTCCCAAGTCTGGTCCACGTGACCGCCGAACTTGACGGGATAGACCTCTTCCAGTCTTGGAGCAAGCCATACGTCGCCCATTTTGAGCCAATCATCGGGCTGTTCAAGCTGCCAGCCGTCGACGATAATCTGTTTGAATAGACCGTAATCGTAAAGAATGGAGAATCCGCTTGCCGCATAGCCAAGCGAGGTAAGCGCGTCCATATACGCGGCGGCAAGTCTGCCAAGACCGCCGTTGCCAAGACCTGCGTCCGGCTCGTAGGCGTAAATCTCATCCATACTTACGCCGAGGCTCTCGACAGCCTTCGTAACCTCGTTCGTAATACCCATATTGAAGAGGTGATTGCGAAGCGACCTTCCAAGCAAGAATTCCATAGACATATAATAAATCTGCTTGGCGTTCTTGTCGTGAACCTGCTTTTTGAAGTTGACGCGCGTCTGGGTGAGAATATCTCTGACGCACATACAGGTCGCCCTGTAAATTTGTGTTTTGCTTGCGTCCTCGGGCTTAACGCCGAAGTATCTTGCGAGGCAAGAAGCAAGCTGATTTGAGAACTCTTTTGTTGTTACGTTGTATTTCATTTTACCTACCTTCCTTCCGCTTTCCCCCGGACGAAAGATTTATATCGTATAATATATAATATATTCAAGTATATTATATCCGTACATTGTAATATTTTACGGTTTTATAAAAGATATGTCAAATATCTATGCGAGATTTTGAAATTTACTTTGAGAATTGTATTTTAAGTGTGTTTATCAGGGCGCTTATATAAGTCGCGTACGGTTATCAGAACGAATTCGATATGGCTGAAAATTGCGGTAGCATATCTTAAAAACAGGTGCCGTATAACAGAAGAATTCAAACTTGTTTACACTTTGTTTTAGCTGTTTCACATCATAAAACCGCAGTTTATCTGCGGTTTTATGATATATTAAGTGTTTGTTTTGTCGTATTATGCGCTATGATAACGACATTTACAAACTGTAAATTGCAATTGCTAATATTGATTTAGCGTTATGCGTTGATAAACTGATACTCGTAAAGCTCCTTGTATATGCCGCCCTTTTCCATAAGTTCCTCGTGGGTGCCGCGCTCCTCTACGCCGTTACCAGTAACTACGATAATCTCGTCGGCGTTTTTGACGGTGGAGAGTCTATGCGCGACGACTATCGTAGTTCTACCCTTGGAGAGTTTGTTGAGTGCGTCCTGTATGAGCATTTCAGTAGCGTTATCGAGAGCGGACGTCGCCTCGTCAAGTATGAGTATGGGCGGATTTTTGAGGAACGCACGCGCAATAGATACCCTCTGCTTCTGACCGCCCGAGAGCTTCACGCCCCTCTCGCCTACGTTCGTTTCATATCCCTCGGGCAAGCTCATAACGTACTCGTGAATGTTTGCCGCCTTTGCCGCGCTTATAATTTCCTCGTCGCTCGCCTCAAAATTGCCGTATGCGATATTCTCCTTTATCGTGCCGTTGAACAGGAATACATCCTGCTGAACGATGCCGATATTCTTGCGCAACGCTTGCCTATCGAGAGTGCGTATATCGTAGCCGTCTACGCTTATACTGCCATTGTCTATCTCGTAGAAGCGGGGA
>CAMWIB010000167.1 GCA_947174215.1 uncultured Clostridia bacterium | reverse complement strand
GTCTTTGTGATATATTCAAGCACCGCCCAAGCGATAGACAGTCCGTCGAAGGTAGACGTACCTCTGCCTATCTCGTCGAGAAGCAACAAGCTTGACGATGTGGCATAATTTAAGATTGTAGCAACCTCAATCATCTCGACCATAAACGTACTTTGACCGCTACTCAAATCGTCGCTTGCGCCTATTCTTGTAAATATTCTATCCGTGAGTGCGATATCAGCGGCTTTCGCAGGCACGAAACAGCCTATATGCGCCATAAGCACTATGAGCGCGACCTGTCGCATATACGTACTCTTACCCGCCATATTCGGACCGGTTATAATCATTGTACGGTTTTCCTGCGAGTCAAGAAGCGTATCGTTTGCTACGTACGCGCCGCTGTCAAGAAGCTTTTCAACGACTGGGTGTCTTCCGTCTGAAATATTTATAGCTTTTACGCTTTTGTTGATATTCGGTTTTACGTACCTGTTCGCTACGGATACGTTCGCAAATGACAGCAATGCGTCAAGCGCACTTAGCGACTGCGCAGTAGATTGCAGTGCGGAAAGATTGTCAATGCAAAGCTGTTTAAGCTCTACGAAAATTCTATCCTCTATCGCCTGTGCCGTACTCTCAGCGGTTAAGATTTTTTCTTCAAGCTGTTTAAGCTCGTCGGTTATAAAGCGCTCTCCGTTCACAAGAGTCTGCTTGCGCTGATAGCGATACGGCGTTTTGTCAACGAACGTCTTGGATACCTCTATGTAATATCCAAATACCTTATTGAACCCAATTTTAAGCGTGCGTATGCCCGTAGCTTCGCGCTCCTTAGCTTCAAGCTCGGCAAGCCAATTCTTTGCGTTTTTCTGGACGTCCTTCAACTCGTCAAGCTCCGAATCAAAGCCGCGAAGTATGAAATATGAGTTCTTATTCTTGCCCGCCATTTCTCTATCGAGTGCGCTCGTCAGCGTAGCATTCACTCGTTCAAGCGGATAAATTCCCTTTGCAACGCCTCTAAGTAGCGGAGTCTTTACACCCGACATCGCCGATAGGATAGAAGGAAGCTCGCTAAGCGTGTCTGATATGGACAGTAAATCCTTGGGAGTCGCAGTACCGTACGCAAGTCGTCCGTTCAGTCTTTCAAGGTCGCGGACGCCCTTCAACGCTTCGCTCAGTTTTTCTCTTAGTAGCTTGCTTGAAACAAGCTCCTCAACGGCGTCGAGTCGTTTGTTTATCATATCCGCGTCCTGCAAGGGTTGTTCGATATATCTTCGCAGTGTACGCGTACCCATTGGCGTAAACGTCTTGTCAAGCACGCTAAGCAACGAGCCTTGGCGCTTTCCGTCACGAGCGCGCTCTGTAAGCTCCAAGTTGCGGCGAGTTGCGCTGTCAAGCATCATAAAAGATTTGTCGCGCACAAGCGTCATCTTCGTGAGCTGTCCAAGCACCCTCTTTTGCGTTTGAGCAAGATACTCCAAAAGTCCGCCCGCCGCAGATACGGCACACAGCTTATCCGCACACTCAAACGCGTCAAGCGAGCTTACGCCAAAGGTCGAGCAAATACGTTTAATTGCCGCCGATTGCGCGTACGCAAAATCGTGATAGCACCTTGCTCGCTTTTCCGTAGTCTTGAAATATTGTAGCTTTTGATATTCGCCGACAAACCTGTCGTTGCAAATGATTTCTGAGGGAGATATTCCGCCAATAAAGTCTGAGAGTCTGTCAAGCGCGTTATCGCCGCTATACTCGTATACGCAGAACTCACCAGTTGAGATATCGCTCCACGCAATTCCGAACGCACCATCTTTACTGTATACGGAAAGCAGATAATTTGACGACTTCTCGTCAAGAATATCCTCTTCCATAACCGTGCCGCCCGACACTACACGCACGACGTCGCGGTCCACCATACCCTTTGACGTAGCCGGGTCGGAGAGCTGTTCACATATAGCGACTCTGAAACCCGCTTCAATAAGCTTCCTTATGTAGTTGTCTACTGCGTGATGCGGCACACCGCACATAGGCGCGCGCTCGTCAAGACCGCAGTCCCTTCCCGTAAGCGTAAGGTCAAGCGTACGAGAAGCCGTCACAGCGTCGTCAAAAAACATCTCGTAAAAGTCGCCGAGTCTGAAAAACAGCAGACAGTCCTCATACTGCGCCTTTATCTGAAAATATCTCTTCATCATTGGAGATAGCTTGTCTTTATCTATAATCATAGGATTTCTCCTTCCTTTGTACCGAACAGCGAAGCCGATTTCGACTGCGTGATTTTCACGTTAAAGAACTTGCCTATATCCTCCTTAGTGCCGTCGAACGTGACGAGTCTGCCGCTCTCCGTGCGACCGCAAACCTTCCCTTGACACTTAGGTGCGACGTCCTCGCAAAGCACCTCGTACGTGCCGCCCGTATAAGTATCGGATATTTCTTTTGTAATGGAGTTTTGAAGCGCGATAAGCCTGCCGATACGCTCCTGCTTGACGGCGTAGGGAATCTGTTCCATCTTTGCGGCGGGCGTACCTTTGCGCGGCGAGTATATAAACGTAAACGCGTTTGAGTATCTCACCTCGCGTACGATATCGAGAGTCCTCAAAAAGTCCTCTTCCGTTTCAGTCGGGAAGCCGACCATTATATCCGTAGTGATTCCGATATCGGGCATACGCTTACGCAGTCCGTCGATAAGCCTCAGATACTTTGCCGAGTCGTATCGTCTGTTCATATCCGCAAGCACCTTGTCGGACCCCGCCTGTATAGGCAAGTGGATATTCGAGCATATCTTCTTCGAAGCCGCCATTTCGTCCATAACGGACTCCGTCAAATCCTTCGGATGCGAGGTCATAAACCTTACGCGGAACTTGCCCTCTATCTTGTCAATTTCGTGAAGTAGCTTTGCAAAGCTCGTTCCGTCAGACAGGTCATTTCCGTACGAATTGACGTTCTGCCCAAGGAGCGTAATTTCCTTATACCCACCGTCTATACACCTCTTGACCTCGTCGAGTACGCTGTTCATATCGCGCGAAAGCTCTCTGCCGCGCACGTACGGAACGATGCAATACGAGCAGAAGTTATTACAGCCGTAGATGATGTTCACCCACGCGTTAGGATAGCTCGTGCGAAGTGAGGGAATATTCTCGTCAATGGTTAGATAATCGTCGGGAAGCGTACGGTCAAAACAGCGATATTTTTTGTCGCTACGCTTACGAATCGCCGCGCGCGATGAAAGTACTTTATCAAGCTCGTCTTTAAGCATAGCGATATTGCGAGTGCCAAGAACTATATCCACGTAAGGATACTTTTCGCGGATACTCTCTGCTACGCCCTCTTGCTGAGGCATACAACCAACCACCGCTACGATAAGGTTCGGATTGCGCTTCTTCTGCGCCTTAACCACGCCGATATTGCCAAGCGCGCGGCGCTCCGCGGTGTCGCGTATACAACAGGTGTTGAACACTATTACGTCCGCTTCGTCCTCTCTTATAC
>CAMWIB010000166.1 GCA_947174215.1 uncultured Clostridia bacterium | reverse complement strand
ACTTATATCAAAAGGGCTTTGAGTGGCGCGTCATAAACAGGGTCATGGGAAGCTTGTTTGACGTTGACGACGACTTTGCTTGAAATAAATTTAATATATACGAAGATGAAATAATTGAATATAAATAACCGTCTTTCAAAAAGGTAAATTACATTTCAAAAAACAATTTGCGTTTCAAGTTACGTTTCAAAAAAGCCGAGGGATACGAGCAGTGCTTCGTTGACTCGCGTCATCATATTGATAGGGAGTTCCCCTATCTTTTCTTTTAGGCGCTTTTTATCGAGGGTGCGTATTTGTTCAAGTAGTACTACGGAGTCCTTTGGCAGGCCGTACTGATTTGCAGGCAGGGCTATATGTGTTGGCAGCTTTGCCTTTTCAAGCTGAGAAGTTATTGCCGCGGCGATAATAGTCGGGCTGTATTTGTTGCCTACGTTGTTTTGCACAATCAGAACAGGGCGGACTCCGCCTTGCTCGCTTCCCACCACAGGGCTTAAATCCGCATAGTATAACTCGCCTCGCTTTACCATATCCATACCGCAAATTATTGTCAATTTCGAGAAGTTTTATCCCTCATATATTATGTTTTGAAAAAATAAATAAGTGAACGTATATTCGCAGGGCATATCCAATATCTTTTAGTATGATAAGAATTGCGATAATCGGATACGGCAACCTTGGCAAGGCGTGCGAGCGCATTGCGATAGACAGCGACGATATGGAGATATTCGGCATATTTACCCGCAGAGAGCCGAGCGCGCTTACCTCTCCATACGGAACGCGCTTTTTCAGACAAAACGAAATTGAATGTTACAAGGAGCAAATCGACGTCGCCTGCATTTGTACTGGTTCGGCAAACGACGTGACGGAGCTTGCGGGGCGGCTTGCGAAAAGCTTCAATACGGTGGATAGCTTCGATACGCACTCCAAGATGATTGAGTACGCCGACGATATGCGAAAGTCCGCGCTTGAAGGCGATAGACTGTGCTTTATCGGGATTGGCTGGGACCCCGGTCTGTTTTCGCTTATGCGCGCGCTGTTCAACGGCGTTTTGCGCGACGGAAATACGCAGACCTTTTGGGGTAGGGGCGTGTCGCAGGGACATAGTGAAGCAATACGCCGCATAGAGGGCGTAATGGACGCAAAGCAGTACACCGTACCAAAAGAGGAAGCACTGCGCATTGCCCGCGAAGGCAAGGGCGGTACTCTTACAGACCGCGACAGACATTTGCGCGAATGTTACGTAGTAGCGGAGGACGGCGCGGATAAGGAGAGAATAAAGCGCGAAATTGTGACAATGCCAAACTACTTTGAGCCGTATGACACAATCGTGCATTTCGTGAGCGAAAATGAGTTCAAAAAGAACCATAGCGGAATGGCACACGCGGGCTTCGTTATGAGGGGCGGAAGCGTGAACGATAAGGCGCAAGCCTTGGAGTTTTCACTCAGACTTGACAGCAATCCCGATTTCACCGCGTCCGTTTTAATGGCGTATGCAAGAGCAAACGCGAAGCTGTATGCCGCTGGTGAAAGAGGAGTGCGCACAATCCTCGATATTCCCGTGAGCGCATTATTAGATAACTGTTTTATAGCTAATGTAAGAAAATATGTCTAATATTGCACTCGTCTAAGCTCTCGTATAGCTCAAATTGCTTGCATTATTGACCGCGCATAGGCTAAAATACGTATGCGGAATCCGCAAATATTTTGGTGGAGTGCGATTTTGAAAAATTACGATTACATACTCTTTGACCTTGACGGAACTATCACGGACAGCAAGCCGGGCATCGTTACCTGCATAAGATACGCCCTTGACAGCAAGGGTATAGCTTGTCCAGATAGCATACTTGACAAGATGGTAGGACCTCCGTTCAGAGTTTCTATGCGCGAGTTTTTGGGGCTTGATATGCCTATGATTGAACAGCTTATCACGCTGTACAGGGGCGTGTACGAAACCGACGGTTGGAAGATGTGCGAGATTTACGGCGGCATAATCGAGATGTTCGAGAAGCTGAAAGCGGCAGGAAAGCACCTTGCGGTTGCAACCTCAAAGCCGATGAAATTCACGAATCTTATGATTGACGGACTTGGGATAAGAAAATACTTTGACTTCGTGGGCGGTGCAAGCTCGGACGCGAGCAAGGAAACGAAGGCGGACGTCGTACAACTCGTGCTTGACAGCCTTAATATTACGGATAAGTCCAAGGTGCTAATGGTTGGCGACAGGCTTTACGATATAGAGGGTGCGCACGCTTGCGGCGTTGACGCGGCGGGCATACTGTGGGGCTACGGCGATGAAGAAGAGCTTCGCTCGTACAATGCAGAGTATATCGTTGACACTCCCGAAAACCTAACGTCGCAAATCATCGGCAAATAAGGATAAGTAATTTATAAATGTTTGAAAACGGTGTTTATATGCTAAAAGTATGTGTATAAACACCGTTTTTGTATTATTGACATTGAATTAGAACTTCTCGATTACGTTGAAATTGCATAGCGAGCGAATGAATTTTATTTGGTGCGAGCCGCCGCTAAGCGTTTGTTTTTCTCCGTCACGGCAGTAGTCTATATTCTCGCTGTGCGTGAAGGTTGCACTGTAAATTTTCTTGAAGATAATCTTGCCGTCGCGCTCCGATTTCATTCCGATAAAGAACACCTTGAAGAATGGGAAAAACATTTCGATTTTTCCAAGCAGACCGTCGTGCTTTGGCGAGCGAATCGCTACGAGATGACCGCTGTTGCTCTCGCTGTCGTAGGCTTTGTTGAATTTGAATCCGAAGCAACGCGGCGATTTGACGAACATAATGAGGTTGAATTCACCCTCAAAGCACATCGCTCCGCAGTCTATTTTTGCGTATATGCGGTGGGGCTTGTATTCCTTCAAAACCTGTCCGATATATGCAAGTACGCCAAGCTTCTTTTTGACTGAAACCTTTGCGGTGTAGCCGATTGGCGTAAACGCGCCCGTAGCAAGCACGTAGGTGAAGAGTTTGCTGTTTTCATTTTGTGTCCCCACATAAGTTTCCGTTTGTAAGGGCAATTCTTGGGGTCCCCACAAACGTCCCTGTTTGTGGGGTAAATTATGGGGTTCCCACGAACATCCCTGTTTGAGTGGCAAATCCTCGCATCTGCCTACAATCACCTGTTTTCCCGTCTTTTTTCCACCGCAAGACGGACAGGTCGTTTTTGAGTCCTCGTAGCGTTCGGCTTTTGCCTTGTCGTTGAGAGTGCCTACGGGGAAGTACCATACGTCGATAGCCTTATCGTATACCTTGCCGAGTATTGAGCCGAGCGTGCCGTCGCCGCCGCATATCGCAACCGCATCGTAGCCTTGCGGATTCGGGTCGGGGTCGTCGGGCAGAGTGCAATGCGTATAGTCGTACATATCGCCAAGGCATTTTTCAACCTTGTCAAAGGATACTTTTTTTGCTACCGCCCGCCGCGCGGTTGATGATGATAAGACACTTCTTCATAAT
>CAMWIB010000165.1 GCA_947174215.1 uncultured Clostridia bacterium | reverse complement strand
AAATAGTATAACTATTAGTAAATGTTTATTGAATAAAAGTAAAACAAACTAAATGAAAGGATATGATTTACTTCATATCCTTTTCTTCTAAAATCATGGAGTCGGCGGGAATTTCTATCAAATCCATGTGAGTTGACGGAATTTTGATTATTATTTGCTTTTCGACGGTGTAGTCGTTGAATACGAAAAAGAGTAGCTTTTCGATTGTTTGGTCGCGCTTGGGTACGTCGCCGACGTGGATTGTGAGCGTGCCGTCCTTGGCGCGATAGACTTCAAAATCGCCGTCAAACTTCTGATAGCCGCTTATATTGACGTACGGTGTAAAGTTATCTTCTTCGGTATAGATAATGACGATTTCCTTTTTGCGCGGTTCGTAGGTTACGCTTGAATCGTCTACGACGATTTTGTTTATGGGCGTCGTATCTTGCTCAATGCCGTTTATCGGATATTGCAGATTGGAAACGTATTTGACGTCGGCGTAGTAGCCGAGATTTTCCTTAAAGCCGCCGATAGCGTCAACCCAATTCTGGCGGTTTATACAGCCGAGCGCGGCGGAAATTATCGCAAACAGAGAGCCGAGCGCAAGGAATGCGAGTGAAATGTTCGGAAGAGTGAACAGCTTTTTTATAGTGTTGTTGTTCACGTCCGTAACGGTGCGCTCGCGCTTGTTTTCATCCTCTACGAACTTCCAACCCATTTTTTTATTGTAAAAGGCGTAATACTTCTTGTAGGCGACGATGAGTGAGAGTCCCGCACCGACGAGAATAGCCGCCGCTCCGAAGAGTATAAGGAATATCATTGCGGAATTGAACGCCGCTAAGCTCACGAAGGAATAGAACAATAGGAGCGCACCGCCGCCGAACGCGGCAATGATAAACGCCACGATAAGCACGAATGGTATGTTTATGAGTATACGCTTGCCTATACTGTTTTCCTGTGTAGCTATCCTTTTCATAAACTTTATTATAATCCCATATATATACAAAGTCAACGAGATGAATTTGTTTGGTACGACTTACAAATTGTGAGTACAAGTGTTTGGTTGAGTCAAGAACGTAGTAGCGATTTTTGTGGGCGGAAACGATTTTGGACGAGTGGCAAAAATGCTTTGACTGAGGGGGCTGTTTTTTATGGCGACAGCTCCGTAATTTGAAGTGATTTTGTCTGTTACCGTTCTAAAATCGCGCGCGGTGAATAAATTATGTCGATAAACAAATTTCGATAAACTACGACAAGGTGTGGCATAATCTCTCCTAAATCGTAGTCATATCGAATATATAATCGAGGTGAACGGATGTTTATAACGGTCGGAAGGAAAAATTTGGTCACAGCTATATCTATCGCGCTCGTTGGCATAATTCTTGCCTGTGCGCTGGGAGTAAGCTCCACGGCAAGCGTATTCTTCGGAAAAAGCTCGCGTAAGATACCCGTATACGGCGTGGATACGGGCGAGGGCGAAAAGGTTATCGCGCTTACCTTCGACGCGGCGTGGGGCGCTGATAAAACGCAGGGCATACTTGACATAATGAATAGATACGACGCAAAGGGAACCTTCTTTCTCGTCGGATTCTGGATTGACAAGTTTGAGGAAGAAACGAAGGCTATTGCCAAGGCTGGCTTCGATATCGGCAATCACTCGCGCAATCACTTGAATATGCCGAAACTTAGCGACGGCGAGATACGCTCCGAAATCGAGTACGTCAACGATAGGGTGTACGAGCTTACGGGTAAAAAGCCAACCTATTTCCGCGCTCCGTTCGGCGATTACAGCGATAGGCTTATGACTGCGCTCGAAGAGATGAATATGGTTGGCGTGCAGTGGTCCATCGACAGCCTCGACTGGAAGGGGCTTAGCGCAAAGGAGATATCCGACAGAATACTTCCAAAGGCGAAGAGCGGCGATATAGTTCTGTTCCACAACAACAGCGACCACGTGCTTGACGCACTGCCTATCGTTCTCGCCGCACTCAAAGCGCAGGGCTTCAAATTTGTCACCCTGAGCGAGCTTGTAGCAACAGGGGGCTACACTATCGATAACAACGGCATACAGCATAAAGCCGTGTAAATTTACCACCGCAGATTTGCCCCACAAACAGGAACGTTTGTTGGGACCCCTTGGAGGCGTTTGCGGGGAATACATAAAATACAATAGGCGGTTTATACCGCAAGCGTAGCGGAGGATATATGAGTTACGAACAGATGCAAAACAACAAAGTAAGGCTTACGGGCAAGATTGCGAGCGAACCGCAGTTCTCGCACGAAATTATGGGCGAGGGCTTCTACGACCTCACGCTCGCCGTTAAAAGACTGTCGGGGCAGGAGGATATGATTCCGATAACCATATCAGAGCGCTTGATGGAAGGCGAAAGCCTTGAAATCGGCAATCTAATCGGGGTAATCGGTCAGCTTAGAAGCTACAATAAGTATGTGGAAAACAAGAGTAAGCTCGTGCTTAGGGTGTTTGTGAGAGAGCTTGCAGAGCCTGATGAGGACGAGCCGAATACTATCGAGATAGACGGATTCGTATGTAAACAACCTGTGTACAGAACGACTCCGTTCAAGCGCGAGATTGCAGATATGCTCATTGCCGTCAACCGCGCGTATAACAAGTCGGATTATATACCCGCTATCGCTTGGGGGCGCAACGCGAGATACGCAGGGAGCTTCGACGTCGGCGAGAGGGTACGCATAGTCGGGCGCATACAGTCGCGCGTCTATCAAAAACAGCTTGACGACGGAGTTATCGAGGAGCGCACCGCATACGAGGTTTCCGTATCTAAGCTGGACGTATTAGTGTAAACAACTTGTTTTTGTGATACAGAAATGTAAAATGCTATTATGACTAATCAATATTCGGCGGTTGCAAGTCAGCCGTCGATTCTTTTTCGCCAATTACAATTTGCTCCACCATAACGTAATAGTCAATAATTTCGCCGCTGTAAGGAATCTTTAAGTGGCGTTCTACTATGTTATATAGGGCATCAAACGTATTTGAAAATTCTTCATCCTTGAACAGCACAGCAATGCCTCTCATATCTTCCAAATACATAATTGCATGGTGCCATCCTAAATTTAATTTGGTTTTTTTGATTTTGTATTTTGCTTCTGTAAATTCTTTCATATTCACCTGTGATATTACTAATGGTAATAACATAATAATATTACTAACGGTAATAAGTCGAGTAAAACATTACTAATGGTTATATTATAATAAAAAATTGGGGTACAATATGATTACACACGACCAAATTAAACAGAGAATAATTGAAGAAATTAAGAATTGCGGTATGAAGCAGGAGGAACTTGCTAAGGCAATTAATGTTGGGCAATCGAGTATTTCACAGTACATTAAAGGTACTAAAATGCCGTCAGTTGAAACGATTGCAAATTTGTGTGCAATTCTTGATTTGGACGCGAATGAAATTTTATGTTTGACTAACAAAAAGATACATTAAGTAAGTTTTTTTTATTTCGTAACAGC
>CAMWIB010000164.1 GCA_947174215.1 uncultured Clostridia bacterium | reverse complement strand
GTCCTTGAACTCCTTGCAGAGATAATATCTTTCGAGCTTGGAGAACATAACGTAGCCGCTGTTTGCCTCCGTTATGATACACTCGCCGGGCTTGAAATGCGTCAGCATACTCTGCGGCACGAGCGGAAGCGTTTCAATCTGGTAGGTATCGATATCCGCGCTACTGCCGTTCAGTGCGCTAAGCGGCGATATACGCGTCTTTTTGCCGCACTCCTCTGAAAAAGCTTTGAGCGTTTCAGGATTATTCGAGCCGAAAAAGACGTGCATATTGAGGTTGTCCCTGATTATCGCCGATACAGCCTTCCCGTAAACGCTGTCAAGCTGTGCGTAGGACTGGATGATGAGTATAAACCAGATGTTTCTGCCCGCGCACGCCGAGATTGTGGTTTCAAAATCTTTAATCGCAGGGAAGTTGCCAAACTCATCGAGTAAAAAGTAGCAAGGCACGTCAAGCTTGCCGTTCGGCTTATCCGTAGCACGCTCTATAAGATAGCGATATACGTCCTGAATGAACAGCGAGATAATCTGATAATGCACCTTTACCTCGTCGCGGTAGATGATGTAAACCGCCGTCGGGCGCTCGTCAAGCGTAGAAAAGTCAAACGAGTTACAGCTTGTCACAAGGCGTATCGCGTTGTCGCGGAATATGGATATCCCCGTATTGAAGGTTGACATAACGCAGGAAGCCGTCACGTCGCTGTTTTCAATAAGGACGTTCTTCGCAAGCAGGTAGGAATGTGCTTTTCTGTCCCTGCTCGTAAAGTAGCCTTGGTCGTCGAAGTTGTTCTTGCCGACGTGAATATATCCCACCATTGCAAGAATGGTGGTGAAGGAAAAGGTATCCTCCGTGATAGGGTTTTCCTCTCTGTCCGAGTCTTCGAGCATCGCCCACAAGAACGCCTTCAACAGCTCGCGCGCACTGTTCTCCCAGTACGGGTCCCTCAAATTCACCGTAGGAATAATCATTGCCGCTAACGTGTCGATATCGTTGCCGACCTCGTCTTCCATCATCGTCCTTGCAAGTCCGATAGCGCGGTCAAGCTCCTCCTGACTGTCGTACACCACTCCGCGGAAGCTATTGCGAGGGCCGTTTTCGGTTTCGACAACGCTCACCTCGTCATACAGCTCCGCCGTCTTGCGGTACTTTCGGAATATGGGAGTCAGCGGATTCCAACACTCCGAATGTGCGTAGTCACGAAAGTTGATAAGCACGACGTTATATCCCGCCTTGCGCATAGTGTCTGCGGTAAGACGGTATATCTCGCCCTTTGGGTCGGAGATAATCATACTCCTCTTCATCCTCTGCTTTGCAAAAGACAGTATAGTGGGAATTACGTATGAAGTGGTCTTGCCAAGCCTCGTAGCGGCAATAACTCCCACGTGATTCTCCTGCTCCGTGTACGTCTGCAAAAGCTTTCCGTCTAAGTATCTGCACGCTTTCAGCACACCCGATAATTCCTTATCGCCTACGTTTTCGTACGCCACGGTATTCGGCAATGCCACCGAATCCGTGTAATGTACCAATTTCATATTTTCGTAACCTTGAAGCAATTTATTAGTATCTTCCATTCGTTCCTCCTCCAAAGCCTATTGCTCTTTTTTCTGTTTTTACCTGATGTTTTTGCAGTATTTCGCGGGATAGCGTGATAGCGTTTCCGCTATCTCTGAGTGCGCGCACCGCGGCGTCGATGAGTCTTTCAACCGTATCGACGTCGAAGTCCCCAATCTCACTTTCCACGTCGCCAGTGAAGTCGATGTTGCCTACTCCGTACAGCTTTTGCTTGCTCGCAACGATATCGCCAACGGCTTGCGTAAGCTCGCTCGACGTGATGGAGTCAAGCGTAACCACGTCGCAATACGCCTTCAACCATCTTGCGTTCTGCTCGTCGCAGAAGCAGATTGGAAGAATCGGACTCAAATCGAGCGTTACGCTCGGCTCAACCAAGTGGAACTTCGCACGCTTGTTGCTTTGAAGTATGCACTTGACAATCTCCCTCTTCGCCTCTGAAATCTCGCCGCGCAGGAACAACAGGAAGTGATTGTCCTTGTTCTCGTCAACGCTTCTCACAAAGATATTGCTCGCCGACGGGTGCAAGTCGTACTGATTAAGCTCCGCGACGTCAAACCTCTCTACGTGTACGTCGGGATGCTCTATCGCAATCGCTCTTGCGTACATATTGAGCATATACTTTGACTCCGAGCATATGCAAAGCGGACGGTAGGATTCAAGTCCTCTCAAATCTCCGTTTTTCAGCGCCTGCGTCGCAAACGCTACTTCCGAGTCGCGCTTTACAGCTATGCCTTGCATCTCGCTGACGTCTACGGGCAGTATATTCTTTTGCGACAGCTTCAACGGCAAATCACCAATAATGCCAAGCGTATTCCTGTTCAGAGAGAACAATGCCTTCTCCTTGTCGCCGAAGCTGAGCGAATTGCTGTACAACACTCTTGCGCACTTCGGGTCGAACACGTCACGGCTGAATCCGCCAAGGTTGAAGGACTTTTCAAGAAGCGTAACCTCCTTGACCTCGGAAGTATCCGTCACCCCGTACTCATTAGCCGCCGCGCCGTACAGCTCTTCAAAAGGAGTGTTTGCCACCTGCTGACGAAGCCTCGACAGATTGAATTTGCGACCGTCCTTGCTGTAACGGAGCAACGCGAGCGTGCTTACGCTATCGTTCCAGTCCGCCGCCTTCCTGAGAATTTTAAGTCCAACTGGCACGTTCTTGCCGAGGAAAATCCCCTCGCACCGCAAAATTGCCATCATGCGCATTGCTCTCACCGTGCCGCTCGTTGCCGCTTGTGACAGAGTCATAAAGACCGTATTCCTTGACGCGTCCGTCCCAAGAAGCAGTTTGCTGCTTTGCGCAAAAAGTATTGCGCTTCCCTTGATATCGGCGACCTCCGCCCATTCGACATTGACAGTATCGACGGAGCCTACAAGATTTGAGTACTCCTGCATTCTCTGATACTGCAAGTACTTCCTTACGGAGGTGATATCCTTTACCAACTCGTTTTCGGACAGCTCGTACAGCCTGTCTATTTCCCCGTCGGGAATCAACAGTATTTTGCCAAGCGCCGAAAACAGCCCTTTGCTGTCGTCCAGATACTTGCCGAGAACCGACTTCATTAAGAAGTATTCCGACATACACATTTCAACCGTTGCATTCATAAAATCTATTTCCTCCTGTCATCTTTATTCAATCATACTTCCTGCGCGATTTTGTCAACAAGGGAGTTACATATCTCCCGTTACCGAATAAGTGCGCAAAAAAAAGGGAACCTGTATTTTTTACAAGTTCCCTTCATCAATCAAAAGCCGTAAAGTTTAGCTTATAAGCCCCTCAATTGACAACCGTCTTCTCGACGGCATACTGAACTTGTAATTATATCTATTTGCAGTTTTGGCATTATTCCCGAGCAGATTATTTGCATGGAGTGCCATAAACCCGAATATGAATTTGCTGTTTTTATAATCACAGTCGAGTCCCACGTTCGCCGCAAAATTATCCAC
>CAMWIB010000163.1 GCA_947174215.1 uncultured Clostridia bacterium | reverse complement strand
CTCATGCAAAGGTTGCCGCTATGAAGGACGGCGAAATCGTATTGCTTGAAAACACCCGTTTCCATGCAGGTGAGGAAAAGAACTGCGAAGAACTTTGCCGTAAGCTTGCGGACTTCTGCGACGTTTACGTAAACGACGCGTTCGGTACGGCACACCGCGCACACGCAACTACTGCGGGTATCGTTCAGTACGGCTTTGCAAAGACGGCAGTCAGCGGCTTCCTCATCGAGAAGGAGTTGAAGTTCCTCGGAAATGCGGTTGAAAATCCCGTCCGTCCCTTCGTTGCTATTCTCGGCGGCGCAAAGGTTGCGGATAAGCTCAACGTTATCGACAACCTGCTCGGCAAGTGTGACACGCTCATCATCGGCGGCGGTATGGCGTACACCTTCATCAAAGCACAGGGCGGCACAATCGGTACGTCCTTGGTTGATGAGGAGAAGGTAGAGTACTGCAAGAATATGCTTGAAAAGGCGAAGGCTCTCGGCAAGACAATCTATCTGCCCGTAGACACGATGGTTGCTCCCGCATTCCCTGACCCAATCAACGCTCCTATCGAGGTTGAGTGCGTTGACAGCATGGCAATTCCCGCTGACAAGATGGGCCTTGATATCGGCGTTAAGACGCAAGAGCTGTTTGCAAACGCTATCAAGAACGCAAAGACGGTTGTATGGAACGGACCTATGGGCGTGTTCGAGAACCCGACCTGCGCAGAGGGTACGATTGCAGTAGCAAAAGCTATGGCGGAAACCGACGCAACCACAATCATCGGCGGCGGCGACAGTGCGGCGGCAGTTGCACAGCTCGGCTTTGCAGATAAGATGTCCCATATCTCCACTGGCGGCGGCGCTTCGTTGGAGTTCTTGGAGGGTAAGGTGCTTCCCGGCATCGCTTGCTTGAATGAATAATGCGCTATTTGCGCCCTTTTGTGTTTTTCGCAAGAACTTGGCACACCGTGTACGCTTAGTACACTGGGTGTGACCAAAACCTTGCGAGAAAACGCAAAATCATCACAAATAATCGCATTATTCAGCGAAATATCAGCATTCCTCCGTGAATTATATTAGTCTTACTAATTCACCAAACAAATAAACTCAAATTTATTTGGAATGCAATAACAACAAAAATACTAATTACAATATCAGAGGTAAAAATTATGTCAAGAAAAGCAATTATCGCAGGTAACTGGAAAATGAATAACACGATTGCCGAAACGAAGGCTCTCGTGAACGAACTCATTCCTCTTGTCAAGGACGCGCAGTGCGACGTCGTCATCTGCACGCCTTACACCGACCTTGCTACGGCAGTCGAGTTGACGAAGGGTACCAACATCAAGGTTGGTGCAGAGAACGTACACTGGGCAGAAAAAGGTGCATTCACTGGCGAAATCTCCGCAAAGATGCTCGTTGAGCTTGGCGTAGAGTACGTCATTATCGGTCACAGCGAGCGCCGTCAATACTTCGGCGAAACCGACGAAACCGTCAATGCAAGAACTAAGGCGGCTCTTGCGGCGGGACTCAAACCCATCGTTTGCGTTGGTGAAACTCTTGAAGAGCGCGAAAGCGGCAAGGTCGAAGAAGTGCTTGTACGTCAGACGAAGGGCGCGTTTGCAGGTATCGACAAGGAAGAGCTTGAAAATATCGTCATCGCATACGAGCCTGTCTGGGCTATCGGCACGGGTAAGACCGCAACCGCAGAGGTCGCAAACGAAACAATCGCAATCATCAGAAAGACTATGGCGGAGCTTTACTGCCCCAAGTGCGCAGAGAACAGAGTACGTATCCAATACGGCGGCAGCATGAACCCCAAGAACGTCAAGGAGCTTATGGCTATGCCTGAGATTGACGGTGGTCTTATCGGCGGTGCTTCGTTGAAGGCAGTCGATTTCTCCCAAGTCGTAAACTTCTAATAGTTGCGCCAGACGTCACACCTCGTAAACTCGGTACGCACACCCGTGTATTTACATAGATGTGATGTAAGAATAAATATGAGTATAAACACACGAAGTGTGCTGTGAGCGCAAACTCGTAAGGTGCAAAATGAAGCAAGTGAATTGCTCCATTTTGCGGAGTAGTTAGGCAGAATGATACACGACGTGCAACAAATCACGAAATATTAGATTAGAATTTAGACGTAGAGCCAAAAGGCTCTACGTCAATATAAGAGGATAAATATGAATAAACTCGTACTTGTAGTTATGGACGGCGTTGGCAAGTCTAAGACGGGCATTGGTGACGCTGTAACGATGGCAAATACTCCCACACTTGATAAGCTGCTTGCACAGTGTCCGCATACGTACGTCAAGGCGCACGGCAGGGCGGTCGGTCTGCCCTCCGACGACGATATGGGCAACAGCGAAGTGGGACACAATGCACTCGGTTGCGGTCAGGTGTACTCGCAGGGCGCAAAGCTCGTCGAAGAGGCTATCGAGAGCGGAGATATTTTCAATTCTTCCGCTTGGCAGGAGCTGAAAAAATTCCTGCGTGGCAAACGGCTCGACGATGC
The DNA here is from genome assembly GCA_947174215.1 of uncultured Clostridia bacterium. GTDB lineage: Bacteria > Bacillota > Clostridia > Christensenellales > CAG-917 > CAG-475. The sequence continues at coordinate 1,043 of CAMWIB010000163.1, read as the reverse complement.
ATTTTATCGGGCTTCTTTCGGACGGCAACGTACACAGCAATATCGGTCACTTGCTCGCGCTCATACGCCACGCAAAGGTAGACGGCATAAAGAAGGTTCGCGTACATATTCTGCTCGATGGCAGAGACGTGCCTGCAACGTCTGCGCTCACGTACGTGGATATGCTTGAAGAGGCTATCGCGCAACTTAACGACGGTAGCTTTGAAGCAAAGATTGCTTCGGGTGGCGGCCGTATGAAGATTACGATGGACAGATATTTTGCCAACTGGGAAATGGTGAAATCGGGCTTCTATACGCACGTTTTCGGTGTCGGCAGAGGATTTGCAACCGCGCGCGAGGCTATTGAAACCTTCCGTCAGGAAACTCCCAATATCATCGACCAAGATTTGCCTGCGTTCGTAATAAAAGAGGACGGAAAGCCTGTGGGCGCTATGGCGGACGGCGACAGCGTAATACTGTTCAACTTCCGTGGCGACCGCGCAATTGAGCTTTCTATGGCATTCGACAATGCGGAGTTTGATGGATTTGACAGAGGAGAGATGCCGCAGGTTAAGTACGCAGGTATGCTCCAATATGACGGCGACTTGCACTTGCCAAAGCGCTTCCTTGTTGAACCGCCGCAGATTAAGCATACGCTCAGTGAAAAGCTCGTTGAGCTTGGCGTGAAGTCCTACGCAGTATCCGAAACGCAAAAGTACGGTCACGTCACGTATTTCTGGAACGGCAACCGCTCCGAGAAATTTGACGATAATCTTGAAGTATGGGAGGAAGTCCCAAGCGATAAGGTGTCCTTTGACGAGCGTCCTTGGATGAAGTCCGCAGAGGTTACGGATAAGGTTATTGCGGCTATCGAGAGCGGCGAGTATGAATTTATCCGTTGCAACTATCCAAACGGCGATATGGTTGGTCATACGGGCAGTCTTGACGCGACAATCATCGGTGTTGAAGCGGTAGACCTTGCACTTGCAAGATTGCTTCCTGTCGTTAAGCGTAATAACTATACGCTTATCGTCACCGCAGACCACGGCAACGCGGACGAAATG
>CAMWIB010000162.1 GCA_947174215.1 uncultured Clostridia bacterium | reverse complement strand
GATAGAAAATGCGTGCTTATAAGCGCAAGCCCGAATTTCCTTATCGAAGAGATTGCCGCTCGGCTAAAAGTGGACTATTGCATATCTTCCCTGCACGACGAGAGAAACGGAAAACTCATCGGCAAGGTATGCCGCAGAGATGAGAAGGTAAACCGCTTCAAGGAATTGCTACCGAACGCCGAGGTTTGCGACGTATATTCGGATAGCGTAAAGCACGACAAATACATCTTCTCTCTCGGCAAAAAACGCTTCCTTGCAAAAAAGGGAACGCTTGAAGAATTGCCCTGCGATTTTGATTAAGTCGCATAAGGTTTTACGCGCCGATTTTCGCGTATATTTTTTGATTTTATGTCACTTTGATTTTCTATTTTCTATTGACTTGATATATTTATAAAGTTATAATATGTATAATTGTGTGTGCGCGTACTTGCGCGCGTATACAATAAGATTTCAGACAACATTTGGAGGTTATACTGTTATGAAAAAAATGACCATTGACGGTAATACCGCGGCGGCGCATATAGCTTATGCTTTCTCCGACGTAGCGGCAATTTACCCGATAACACCGTCATCACCGATGGCTGAGAACTGCGACGATTGGGCAGGTCAAGGCAGAAAGAACATTTTCGGCAACGTATTGAAAATTGCTGAAATGCAGTCCGAAGCGGGCGCGGCAGGCGCAGTACACGGCTCTCTTGCGGCAGGTGCGCTCACAAGCACGTTCACCGCGAGCCAAGGACTTTTGCTGATGATTCCCAATATGTACAAGATTGCCGGCGAATTGTTGCCGTCCGTCTTCCACGTTTCTGCAAGAAGCGTCGCGGGACACGCACTCAACATCTTCGGTGACCACTCAGACGTCATGGCTTGCCGTCAGACGGGCTTTGCAATGCTCGCGTCAAACAGCGTACAGGAAGTTATGGACTTGTCCCTCGTTGCGCACCTCTCCACCTTGGAGTCAAGCGTACCCTTCCTCAGCTTCTTCGACGGCTTCCGTACTTCTCACGAAGTGAGCAAGATTGACGCTATCGAGTACGACGAGATAAAGAAACTCGTCAACTTCAAGAAGGTTGATGAATTCCGCGCACGTGCGCTCAATCCTGAGCATCCCCATCAACAGGGTACGGCTCAAAACCCCGACATCTACTTCCAGAACAGAGAGGCGTCCAACAAGTTCTACGACGCAGTTCCCGCAATCGTTCAGGCGCAAATGGACAAGGTAAGCAAGCTCACCGGCAGAAAGTACAACCTCGTTGACTACTACGGTGCAGAGAATGCTGACCGCGTTATAGTCATTATGGGCAGCGGCGCAGAGGCTGTTGAAGAAACCGTTGACTACCTCAACGCAAAGGGACAGAAGGTCGGCTTGATTAAGGTCAGACTCTACCGTCCGTTCCCCGCGGAGGCATTTATCAACGCTATCCCCTCTACCGTCAAGGTTATCACCGTTATGGACAGAACCAAAGAACCCGGCGCACAGGGCGAGCCTCTCTACCTCGACGTCGTATCCGCTCTCAACGAGCATGGCGTGAAGAAGCAAGTTCTTTGCGGCAGATACGGTATCGGTAGCAAGGAATTCAATCCTTCTATGGTCTATGCAATCTTCGCAAATATGAAGGGCGAGAAGAAGGACCGCTTCACCGTCGGTATCAACGACGACGTGACCTTCCACTCTCTCGAAGTTACCGAGAAGATTGACGCTTCCGACGACAGCACCATCTCCTGCAAGTTCTACGGACTTGGCTCTGACGGTACGGTCGGCGCAAACAAGAACTCCATCAAGATTATCGGCGACCACACCGAGAAATACGCACAGGCATACTTCGCATACGACTCCAAGAAGTCAGGCGGTATCACCATTTCTCACTTGCGCTTCTCCGATAAGCCTATCCGTAGCACGTACCTCATTGACCAAGCAGACTTCGTCGCTTGCCACAACGAGTCTTACGTACTCCGCTACGATATGCTTTCCGACCTTAAAGACGGCGGCACGTTCCTCCTCAACTCACAGTGGACTCCCGAAGAAATGGACGAGAAGCTCCCTGCAAGCATGAAGAACGCTATCGCTCAAAAGCACGTCAAGTTCTATACGCTTGACGGTCTTAAAGTCGTCACCGCTCTCGGCACGAAGAAGGGCGTAAACACCGTTATGCAGGCGGCATTCTTCAAACTCGCAAACGTCATTCCTTACGAGGACGCAGAGCGTTATATGAAGGAAATGATAAAGAAGTCCTACGGCAAGAAGGGCGACGCTGTCGTTGAAATGAACTACGCTTGCGTAGACAACGCTATTGCGGAGCTTAAAGAGGTCAACTATCCTGAAAGCTGGGCAACCACGACGACGGGTGCGGCACCTCTCAAAGTCCCCAACGACAAGTATTTCAAGGCGTTCATCGCACCTATCACTGCACAGGAAGGCGACAAGCTCCCCGTATCCGCATTCAACCCCAACGGTAGCGTTCCGACAGGCACGACCAAGTTCGAGAAGCGCGGTATCGCAGTATCCGTTCCGAAGTGGATTCCTGAAAACTGTATTCAATGTAACCGTTGCGCGCTCGTATGTCCGCACGCAACCATTCGCCCCACACTCGCAACCGAGGAAGAGCTTGCAAAGAAGCCGAAGGGATTCGTTACGAAGCCCGCTACCGGCGTAAAGGGCTATGAATTCCGTATGCAGGTCAGCCCGTACGACTGCACAGGCTGCTCCAACTGCGTAGCGGTATGTCCGTCCAAGCAGAAGGCTCTCGTTAAGGACCCGCTTGATGAGGCTATCAAGAACGAGGCTAAGAACTGGGATTACGCGGCTTCCTTGAAGGAAACCTCTGCGGAACTCAAAGCAGTAAACCTCAAAAACAGCCAGTTCAAGAAGCCCCTCTTCGAGTTCTCTGGCGCGTGCGCAGGCTGCGGCGAAACTCCTTACGTAAAGCTTATGACTCAGCTCTTCGGTGACAGAATGTTGGTTGCAAACGCAACGGGCTGCTCCTCCATCTACGGCGGTAGCGCACCGACCTGCCCCTACACCACCAACGATAAGGGCAGAGGTCCTGCGTGGGCAAACTCCCTCTTCGAAGATAACGCGGAATTCGGTTACGGTATGCACCTCGCATACAAGACCAGACGTTCAATCCTCGCAGACCAGATTAAGAGCTTGATTGAGCTTGGTGAAATCTCCAAGGATTTGACGAAGGCTTTCAATGCTTGGATTGACGGTATGGAAGACGCGGCTCTCTCCGAGAAAGCGACGGCTAAGGTACTTGAACTCATCAAGGAGGAGAAGAAACTCGTCAAGGGCGATTCCTTGAAGCTCCTCAAAGAAATCGAGGCAAAGAAGGACTGCTTTATCAAGAAGTCAGTATGGATTGTCGGCGGCGACGGCTGGGCGTACGATATCGGCTACAACGGCGTAGACCACGTGCTTGCAAGCGGTGAGGACGTCAACATTCTCGTTCTTGACACCGAGGTTTACTCCAACACCGGCGGTCAGGCTTCTAAGTCCACTCCGACAGGCGCAATCGCAAAGTTTGCGGCAACAGGTAAGCGCACCAAGAAGAAAGACCTTGCTCTG
>CAMWIB010000161.1 GCA_947174215.1 uncultured Clostridia bacterium | reverse complement strand
CCGCCATACCGATACATATAGTCGATACGTCGCACTTGATATAGTTCATCGTATCGTAGATTGCAAGTCCTGCCGATACCGAGCCGCCGGGGCTGTTAATGTAAAGGCTTATATCCTTCGCTGAATCCTTGCCTTCAAGGAAGATGAGCTGTGCGACGATGCTATCCGCAACCGCGTCGTTTATCTCGCCTGTCAAAAATACGATTCTGTCTTCGAGCAAGCGCGAATAGATGTCAAACGAGCGCTCGCCTCTACCTGTCTGTTCCACAACGATAGGTACGTACGTGTTTCTTATATCCATATAATCCTCCATTTCATTTGCGCAACCTTTATATAATCCAATATTCTCAATTATGCGCAGTCTTTATGTCGTTTAGACAAGTTTTGCCGCATACGCGCGGCAAAGTGATTGGGAGTCCGTCGCGCCGAATTTATACTCGGCGCATACAGACAAATAATTTTATACAAATAATCTATTTGTTATTCTGCATCCTCAACGGTTGTATCGGCAGATTTTGTCGACTTTTTGGCGGAATGTTTCTTTGCTGTCACATTCTCACCGTCTTCCGCTTATTCCTCGGATTTCTTAGCCGTCTTTGCCTTACCGTCCGACTTCAATACGTTCATCAGCTTTTCGGACACGATGCTGTTGAGAATGTAGTTCATCTCGTCCTGCTTGATATTCTTCTTGATGTTCTCAACCGTATCGGAGTTTGCCTCAGCGAGCTTTTCAAGATACTCGTCGATATCCTTCTGCTCCATACCAATCTTCTCTTCCTTGACGATTGCTTCCATAACGAGGCGAGTCTTTACGCTGTGTTCAGCCTCGTCCTTTCTGGACTCCTTCAACTGCTCCTTCGTGCTACCCGTATATTTGAGGTAATCCTCGAAGCTGATGCCGAAGTAGTTCTGAACCTGATGAGCCATACCGTGAAGCATATCTTCAAGCTCGTTCTCAATCATAACCTCTGGGATATCTACCTTGCTTGCGCTGACAACCTTTTCAACGAGCGCGTCCTCGTACTCATGCTCAGCCTTATGCTCGGCTTCCTTAGTGAGTTTTTCCTTGACGTCAGCCTTGTACTCGGCAAGCGTATCGAACTCAGACACTTCCTTGACGAACTCGTCGTCGATAGCGGGCAATTCCTTTACGCGCACAGCCTTGACCGTGCAAGCGAACACCGCTTCCTTACCCGCAAGCTCTGTTGCGTGGTACTCCTTGGGGAAAGTCACCTTTACGTCCTTCTGCTCGCCTGCCTTTACGCCAACGAGTTGCTCCTCAAAGCCGGGGATAAACGTATTGCTTCCGAGTTCAAGTTCGTAATCGTTTGCACTGCCGCCCTCGAACGCAACGCCGTCAACCGTACCAACGTAGTCAAGCAAAACTGTGTTTCCGTTCTTCGCCGCAGAATCTACGTCCACAAGGCGCGCTTGCTTTTCCTGTTCGCCCTTGATATGCTCGTCAACGTCCTTATCCGTAATCTTGACGGTCGCCTTTTTCACGTCGAGTCCCGTATACTTGCCAAGCTTTACCTCGGGCTTCTGAACCATAACGATGGAGAACTTAACTCCGCCGTCCTCAGTCATATCGATATCGTTTACGTTTTCGATAGCAACAAGCTCATACTCTGTGTTGTGTGCAAGCTCATCAATAGAATCGTCAATAAGCTTGTTTATTGCGTCATTGAAGAAAACGCCTACGCCGTACATACCCTCGATGACCTTCTTTGGAGCGTGACCCTTTCTGAAACCGGGTACGTTGTACTTACCCTTAGTCTTTGCATAAACGGCGTCAACTGCCTTGCCGAAGTCCTCCGCAGAAACGACGTAATCAAATTTGAGATTGTTGTTTTCAAGTTTTTCAACCGTATAGCTCATTTGTCCTCCTAAGACCTACGCGCCGCTATTGCGCATATCTTATAATAATTTTACAAAGTAATTAGGATTATACCACAGCAAATCCCAAATTGCAACTTAAATATTTTGCATTTTACGTGCGATATGCAGATTCTATAAAGCGCGGCTATATTGCGCAAAATAGTAGGCGTTTTGAGCTACTTATTGGCGCCAACCAAGCTCATAACTAAAACGCCCAAAAGCGTTGATAAAAAGCCGTAAAAATGATATGATAAGGTTATGGGAAGCGACCTGTTTGCATTATCCGCGCTCGCAAATGAACTGAACCAAAATATAAGCGGCGCGAGAATAGACAAAATTCAACAGCCCGAAGCGGACGAGCTTCGCTTTTTCATGCGCGCAAACGGCAAAAACGTATGCCTTGTCGCATCATGCAATGCCGCTATTCCCCGTCTGCACCTCACGACGAGCAGAAAGCAAAGCCCACAGCTTGCGCCTAATTTCTGTATGCTACTGCGCAAATACCTGTCCTCTGCAAGCGTAGACAGCGTTGGCGTATACAATGCGGACAGAATACTCTACGTAAAGTTCAATGCAAAAACTGAAATGCGCGACGACGCGCAGTACTTCCTATTCGTTGAGATAATGAACAGATATTCAAACATCGTGTTCACCGACTCAAACCTTATTATACTTGACGCGATAAAGCACCTTCCGCTTGATATCGCGCGCGACCACGTAGTAATGAGAGGAGTCAAGTACTCCCCTGTCGCACAACGCAAAATCAGCTATCTAAACGACTGTTTTTCAATTTTAGAGGATTTTCAGGGCGGCGATTTGCACAAGTATATTCAAGCAAATATATCAGGTTTTTCAGGCACGACCGTATCCGAGCTACTCGCCCGCGCGAGTCTTTCTCATCAATGCGACAAGCTAAACGACGACGAGCTTCAAGCCTTGAAGAACGTCATTGACTCATTCAGAAATCCCAAGGTCGAGCCGTGCGTAATAAACGGTGAAGCGTACCCTATTCCATACAAATGCCTTAGCGGAGTTGACAACGCAAAAGCATATTCAACTATGAGCGAGGCTTACGACGCACTCAACACTGATATAGACGCAGGCGTTCGCAATCGCGCAAGATTGAAAGCTCTATCAACCGCCGCACGCCGCCTGCATACGCGCGTTGAAAAGAATATTGCAATAGACCTTGAACATCTCAAAGAATGCGAAAATATGGATACTTATAGGGTTTACGGCGAGCTTGTCGTGAACAATATATATAAGATTAAGCGCGGCGACAGCGTGCTTAGGTGCTTCAACTATTACGACAACAGCGATGTCGATATTCCGCTTGACCCACAGCTATCGCCGTCTAAGAACTCTTCGGCGTATTACAATAAATACAATAAACTGAAACGCACGAAGGAGTTCGTTGAAAAGAAGCTGATTGCAGACAAGAATCTGCTCAACTACGTATGCTCTATCGAAGAGGAAATATCCTCATTGCCATTTGACGCGAGCATTGTACCAATCGAGGAAGAGCTTGCCAAACTGAATGGCGTAAAGCAAAAGGCAACCAAGAACAAAGTACGTAAGGAACAGGCTGAACCGCCGTACGTATATCTCGTTGACGGCTTCTATATCTATAGACTGTCTCTTAGACACGTCTCCGAGCCGAGGGGACCGCGCGAGGGCGCGTGTGCCGTCGG
>CAMWIB010000160.1 GCA_947174215.1 uncultured Clostridia bacterium | reverse complement strand
TATTAAATAATTTATTCTGTAAAGGAAATAATTATTAAATAACTTAATATTTTTATGGATAGAGGTCAATTATGATTAGATTATATGAATTGAGAACGGAAAAAAACTTATCGCAAAGAGATATTGCAAAACAGTTCAATATCAGTCAGGCTACTTATCATAATTGGGAAAACGGCATAACTCAACCGACAATCGAACAGCTCATACAAATCGCTCAATTTTTCGGAATATCGGTTGATTATCTTATTGGCAACAGCGATGACTGCGGCATAATAAATTACGAAGACAGCTATTTGCGAGTCGACGAGGTTGAACTTCTCGGACATTACAACTCTCTGCCCGACAACGCAAGAAAGAACATTTTAGACTTTATCAAAAATATAAAATCGAACATCTGAATTATTAAGTAAAAACTACATTATTTCGATTATAAAAAATGTCACCCCTTATTAGAGGTGACATTTTTTATTGTGTTCTTTATTCGCGTACAATATTATTAGCAAAATAATGCGATTTTAGCTCAATCGCGGTTTTCAAGTTGCATACTAAGGAGAGCAAGCGACGCCGCCAAATCTTCCCCCTTGACTGCGATATCGGGAGATAAATTAAGGTGTACAGGCGCGAAGCACCAGATAGCTTTTATGCCTGCCTCAACCATTTTATCCGCTATACTCTGCGCGGAGATTGACGGCACACAGATTATGCCAATGCGAATTTTGAAACGCTTCACCACACTTTCGAGCTTATCCATTGCATACACGGGCTTACCGTTGACTTCCGTGCCAATCACGTTTTCATTCACGTCAAACGCCGCCATAATATTCAAGCCGTAGTTGCGGAATCCGTCATATCCGAGTATCGCGCGCCCAAGTCCGCCCGCGCCGACAAGCACCGCGTCGCGCGTATTGTGATAGCCGAGGAAGCTCTCCAAATCCGCGATAAGCTCTTTCGTGACGTATCCCGTCTTTGGTTTGCCCGCAACGGAGGATACAAGCGCGATATCCTTACGCACCTGCACGGGATTGAGTCCCAAGCCGTTGGCAATGGTCGTACTTGACACTGTGAGTACGTTTTGCCTACCAAGCGAATAGAGATAGCGCAAATACGACGGCAGTCGTCTGAGTGTAGCTTTGGACATTTCGCCGTTCTGTTCCATAAATCACCCGCAAATTTTTTATCGATAAAAATATAACAGTATTTGTATCTATTTGTCAAGATTTACGTGTGATTTGACATCAAATCGATAAAAATGCCGCGTTTTGTAAACGCGGCGTTTTTACTTCTACATTGCATACATAATTACCTTCGTCATTGCGAGGCATATGTGCCGAAGCAATCCAGACCTTTCAGTCACTTTATGAGTTCATTTCTGGATTGATAGTTTACCCCACAAACAGGGACGTTTGCGGGGACCCCATGTCGCTTCGCTTCTCGCAATGACGGTTGTAAACGAGATGCGCCGCTTATTAGCCGAGCCTATTATAAGTCAAGCTGTGCCTCGTCTACTTTCAACATAATTGCACATTCTATACGCTTTTTGAAAAGGTCACAGCCGTACGTGTAAGTTCCATTGACGTCGCCCGTTGAGTTATACGCATTAGCTGCGCAACCTCCCGAGCAGTACAGTCTTGCCCAGCAATCTGCGCACTCCTTGCGGGAATACGCATTGCAACGCTTAAACTTGTCGCGTATATCGTCGCGCACTACACCCTTCCAGACGTCGCCCATAAGATAGTCCTTATTTCCCACAAACTGGTGGCAGGGGTACAGCTCTCCCGTAGGCGTAACCGCAAGATACTCCGTGCCGCTTCCGCAACCGGATATACGCTTGTATATGCACGGACCGCCGTCAAGATTGAGCATATAGTGATAGAAGGTAAACGGCTTGCCCTCTTTGCGGCGGGCAATCATCATATTTGCAAGCTTTTCATACTGTCCGTACAAAACCTGCTTATCCTCTTCGGTAAGCGCATACTTATCCGTAGGCGGACACACGACAGGCTCCATACTCAACTCGTCAAAGCCGAGGTCGAGCATAGTCTGTATATCCTCTGTAAAGTCCGGATTGAAATGCGTAAATGTACCGCGCATATAGTAATTCTTTCCGCCGCGCGCCTTCACGAGCTTCTGAAATTTGGGGACTATAACGTCAAAGCTACCCTGACCGCCGATAGTATTGCGGAAACGGTCGTTGACTTCCTTTCTTCCGTCAAGGCTCAACACTACGTTGTCCATCTCGCGGTTTGCAAAATCAATAACGTCGTCGTCAATGAGCATTCCGTTTGTAGTCAACGTAAAACGGAAATGCTTGCCATGCTCTTCCTCTATTGAACGAGCGTACTCTACGAGGCGCTTTACAACGTCGAAGTTCATAAGCGGCTCACCGCCGAAGAAGTCCACTTCGAGGTTATGTCTTGTTCCGCTGTTTTCAATGAGGAAATCAAGCGCGCGCTTGCCGACCTCGAAGGACATCAAGGCGCGTTCGCCGTGATACTTGCCCTGCGCCGCAAAGCAATATTCGCAGTTGAGGTTGCAAGTATGCGCAACGTGCAGACACATCGCCTTTATCACCGTGCTACGCTTTGACAGCAAATCGACGTCGGGGCGGAATTTATCCTCTGAAAACAACACGCCCTGCGCTTTCAACTCCTCTACGTCGTCAAGGCATTCGAGGACGTCCTGCTCGCTCACGCCGTGCTTATTCGTTATATACTGCACGATTTCCTCGCGCGATGAATTTTCATACGCGTTTATCACGTCGTACGCCACTTCGTCCACCGCGTGTACGCTTCCGCTCGCCACGTCAAGCACGATATTGTAGCCGTTAAGTTTGTAAGAATGAATCAAGCCCATTTTCACTTTCTCTTTTTATCTATTAGTGTTTATGATACATCTATATAATAGTATCTACATTATAATAGCTTCTCACAAAAAACGCATAGCCGAAGCTATGCGACTTTCTGTATAGAAATGCTGACAAATTACTTTGCGGCTTTCTCGCACTTCTGGTTTGCAACGCCGCAAGAAGTCTTGCAAGCGGATTGGCAGGAGGTTTGGCACTCGCCGCAACCGCCGTTCTTTTTGCTCTCGCTCAAATTGCGAGTGTTCAATGTAACGATTCTTTTCATAGTATGCTCCTTAAAAGGTTTATATCTTTTTTTATTATAGTTACGTTTAGAATCTTTGTCAAGGTCGTTTGATATTTTATCGGCTATATCAAACTCCTATGTCAACCAAAACAGCGGCTTATTCTTCCTCGCCCTCTGCCGATTCGCACTTATCCACGACGAGTACGTTGTCGGGGAAATGCTTATGCTCGCTCTCCACGTTCACGCCGTACTCATAAAGGCAGAGTGCGTATCTTACAAATTCCGCGTCTATAACCTCGCCCTTGCAGATAATCGGACTTCCCGGAGGATATGCCCATACGTTTTCAGCAATAACGCGACCGAGAGATTTTTCCAAATCAACGAATTCCGTTTTCAAGAGGTCAATCTGACAAGGCTCATACTCCTTCTTAGGCACTGCCGACACGTTTATCTTGACAAGTCCGTTTCTCTCGCGCACACTGCTATCA
>CAMWIB010000159.1 GCA_947174215.1 uncultured Clostridia bacterium | reverse complement strand
CGATAATATCCGCCGCGACAGGTTCGTGATGAGCGATAGGGAACCGTTCCCGTCGCCAGAGGTCAAGACTCTCATCACAAAAACGGCGGAGAACGTAGAGGAAGAGTAACAAAAATTTTAGAGTTTTGCGAAAAAATTTTGAAAATAAGCGGATTATGCGACGTAATTGGTACACGATATGTGCTTGAATGGTTTTAGAAACAAAACAGTGTTGCATAAATAACGCCGCTGTGATAAAATAGTGTTAAGGTGAAATCATGAAATCTTGGCATATAGGAAATTTTAATGAAGTAAACCTAAAAGAAGGCACGCTCGTTCCGCGCGAAGGCGAGGTCAAGTTGAAGGTGTCAAAGGTTGCGCTTTCCTCAACGGATATGTCTTGCTTTGCAAACAGAGAGGATAAGCACTCCGTCACCGTACCCGCTCACGCCGCAGTAGCGTACGTGACAGGCGACGATGAGGCTCGCGGCTTTAAGCTTGGCGCTCGCGTAGTCGTCAATCCGTACATAAAGACCGTTGAACACGGCGAAACCGTCATAAAGACGATGGGCGTAGATACGGACGGTCTGTTGCAGGATTTCGTGTGCGTACCCGCAGAAAACGTGTTCCATTTGCCCGACGGCATAAGCGATGAGGAAGCCGTGTTTGCAGAGTGCATCGCAATGGGAAATAAGGTTTTCTCCGAGCTTTCGTGCGACAGAGGAGATTATATCGTCATAGTCGGCGCAGGCACCTTGGGACTTATTTTGTGTCAGCTTGCAATGTACTACCAGACCGTGCCAATCCTTATCGACCTCGACAATGAGAAGCTCGAACTTGCAAGAATGTGGGATATCTGCTATGCGCTCAATCCTACGTACGACAATCTTGAACGCAGAGTTGAAGAGATTACGGGCGGACGTATGAGCGAAGCGGCTGTATTTACGACGGAGGGTGTAGGACTCAATTCCGTGCTTCATCTTGTCAAAAACGGAAGCGAAGTTGTGATTGCGGGTTATTCCACGTCCGAAAAGCATTACGTCGGCAGTGACTTCATTCTTAGAAAACAGCTTCAAGTAAAGGGAGTTTGCAATGGCTACGGTGAAATGCCGTCTGCGATAAACCTGCTTGCAAACAAGATTGTCAAAACCAACGGTATTATCACCTCGCGTGAAACGTTTGACGACGTGCCGAAGATTTTTGAGGAATGCGTCAAGTATCCGTATCAGCTCAATACCGTGCTTGTAGACGTAGACTGATTGGGCGTAGGCTAAAATGAATTCAGCCAATTAGAATACCAAATTTTTACAAATAAAGTTAGAAATTCAATCAATTAGAATATCAAAAACGGACCGCTACGGCAGTCCGTTTTTTTGTATTGTTATCTGTGTTTTTAAGTTGCTTTTGAAAGTGAAATATAAAAGATTATTATTTTTGTTTCAGCACGGTTTTGCGCATAAATGCGAGAGTGAGCGATACGGTACTTTGATGCTGTGCGTCAAGTTCCTCGTCCGTCAGGTCCTCCATGGCGATGGTTACTGACTGAGTTGGTGATGACAGAAAACCGTAATGGCAGGAGTTTTTAAGTATATGCTCTTTAGTAGAGTTTGGATTAAGACGCTTTTTTGCGTCGGCAACAATGGCTTCCGTGCGCCAGCTGTTGCAATCTGTTTCAAGCAGCAGGGTGGGAAGCGAAAGCTCCGCAATACTGTAAACTGTCCATATAACATTGCCATCCTCGTCTTTTGCTGGCTCGTTCTTTTCGTTAAACACCTGCTTTGAAATACCCCAAGGGGCAAAGAGTATCGTTCCTACAATGGAATTCGGGTTTTCCTGCGCACGCCGTATTGCCGCGCCGCCGCCTCTATCGTGTCCGCCTACAAAGAACTTCACGTTGGGATATTTCGAAAATGCAGGCTCGGTTTCAAGATAACCGCTATCCGCATCGTTCATTTCAAACTTGGGAATGATTACGAGATAACCCTGCTTTGCAAGTGCTTCGGCAAGGTAGCCGTACTGATTTGGAGAAATAAACAAGCCGACGTAAAAAATTATGCCATACGAGTATTTTACGTCCTTCGGCTCGTATACGAGAGCGTCCTCTCCGTCCGTCACGGTGTACTCGAAATCGTTGTCGCGCTCGTAAATGTTATTTGTTTTTTTGTCGCACGCGCAAAATGAAAGCGCAACTAAGGCGCACATCAGGCACGCAACGGCGACGAGTATTGAGTTGAAAACACGTTTTTTGCTCATTTACACCTCTTCAAACGGCATTTTATCTTAAACTTTTTTAATTTTATTGCATTATAGCATAAATATGTAAAAATTTCCATAGCCATTTTGAAAAACTGATGTTATAATACTAATATGAAAAATATTAAAAGAAATAAATTTGGATACAAAGGCAAAATAGGGACAGATGACAAGACGCGCGATTCTAAGTCGCTCGCCGTCATGTTGCGCGAGTACGGAGAGGAAGGTCACGTACCTTTCCATATGCCCGGTCATAAGCGTGTTGCGTACAATCATCTGAGCGGCGTTGCCGGCTTGGATATCACCGAGATTGAGGGCTTTGACAATCTTAACAACGCTAAGGGCGTTCTTCGTGAAGCGCAAAAAAAGACTGCTATGTTTTTCGGTGCAAACGCAAGCCGCTTCCTCACCTGCGGTACGACCGTCGGTATGCTCGCGGCAATACGTACGCTTTCGCATAGCGGCGACGAAGTGCTTATTGCGAGAAACTGCCATAAATGCGTTTATAACGCCGTAGAGGTTTGCGGGCTTCATCCGCATTACGTATCTCCGTCTTATTTTGAGGAATACGGCTTTTACGGTTCGGTTATGCCTGCCGACGTCGATAAGGCGTTCAAGGAAAACCCGAATATTTCCCTTGTCGTCATCACGAGTCCTACATACGAAGGTATAATCTCCGACATACGCGCTATCGCCGTTATATGCCGTGCAAACGGTGCTAAGCTCATCGTTGACGAGGCTCACGGTTCTCATCTCGGGCTTAGCAAAAAGTTTGCGCAGAGTGCGCGTACGCTTGGTGCGGATATCGTTCTCAACAGCTTCCATAAGACTTTGCCAAGCCTTACGCAGACCGCAGTGTTGCATGTCTGCTCGAACAGAGTCGATATGGAAAGGCTTGACAAGAATCTTTCCATATTCCAGACGAGTTCTCCGTCATACGTGCTTATGGCTTCGCTTGAAGGCTGCGTAAAGTATTTGCAGGGCGACGGCGCACAGGTTATAGACCAGTGGGCGGATTTGCTTGATAAGTTCCGCCGCAGTACCTCCAAGCTCAAACACATCAAGCTCTTCGACGGCGAAAACGAAGGCGGCAGAGTCTACGCTTACGACAAGAGCAAGCTCGTTTTCCTGACTGTTGACAGTGCGCTTAGCGGACTTGAACTTTCCCGCGCGCTCAGAAACAAGTTTAAGTTGGAACTTGAAATGGCAAGTGCAAACTACGCGCTTGCAATGACGGGTGCGGGCGATAGTCTTACCGCTTATCTTGCGCTGTCCGACGCTATTTACAGCATTGATAGCAGTGTGCGCGAGAGAAACGGACTTGTCAAGATAAACGTGTCGGCAGTTCCTAAGAAGGAGTATGAGCC
>CAMWIB010000158.1 GCA_947174215.1 uncultured Clostridia bacterium | reverse complement strand
CTATAACACAATTTTACTCTAATTCGAAGGCACCGGTGTAAAGCTGATAATACTTCCCTCTCTTCGCAATCAGCTCGTCGTGGTTGCCGCGCTCGATTATCTCGCCGTGTTCCAAAACGCAAATGAGGTCGGCGTTGCGGACGGTCGAAAGACGGTGGGCGATGACGAAAACGGTTCTACCCTGCATAAGTCCGTCCATGCCCTTTTCAATGAGCTTTTCGGTACGCGTATCTATCGATGAGGTTGCTTCGTCAAGAATGAGTACTGGCGGAATGGCGATAGCGGCGCGCGCTATTGCGAGCAACTGGCGCTGACCTTGCGAGAGGTTTTCGCCGTCGCCCGTGAGCATCGTATCGTAGCCGTTTGGTAAATGGCGAATGAAGTAATCGGCGTTTGCGAGCTTAGCCGCGGCTACAACTTCCTCATCGGTTGCGTTGAGCTTTCCAAAGCGGATATTGTCGCTTACCGTACCCGTAAACATATGCGTATCCTGCAACACCATTGCCATAGAATGGCGCAGGTCATCTTTTTTAATCTTGGTTATATTGATATTGTCGTAACGAATCTTACCGTCGTTTATGTCGTAGAAGCGGTTGATAAGATTGATAATCGTAGTCTTACCTGCGCCTGTCGACCCGACGAGCGCAATCTTCTGACCGGGCTTTGCGGTGAGCGTGACGTTTTTAAGAACCGTCTTTTCAGGCACGTAGCCGAAGGTGACGTTTTCAAACTCAACCTCGCCAGTCCACTTGACGTAGGTCGTCGTATCGTCCGCCTTATGATAATGCTTCCAAGCCCAGACGCCCGTATATTCTTCGGTTTCCGTGAGGTTTCCGTCCTCGTCCTCGATAGCGTTTACGAGCATAACGTAGCCCTCGTCATCCTCGGGCTGTTGGTCGATAAGCTCGAATATACGCTCCGCTCCTGCAAGCGCCATAAGTATGCCGTTCATAAGCTGTGCAATCTGACCGAGCGGATTGCTGAACTGACGGGAAGCCTGCATAAAGGATACGAGCTTACCCCAACTCATACCGCCTACGTGGTTGATAGCAAGTATCGTACCCACAATAGCGGTGATTGCGTAGCTCACGTACGAGAGGTTGCCCATAATAGGCATAAGCACGTTTGCATAGGTATGCGCGTTACGAGAAGCTTCTTTAAGGTCGCCGTTGAATACGTCGAATTCTGCTTTTTCGGCTTCCTCATGGCAGAAAACTTTGACTACCTTCAAGCCGTCGATATGCTCCTCTATATAACCGTTGAGCGCGCCAATCTTGTGCTGTTGCTTGACGAAATACTTTCCGCTGCGGCTTGCAATGAACTTGATTATGAAAAGCATAATCACGAGCATACCGACCGAGCAAAGCGTAAGAAGCGGTGAAAGCACGAGCATCATTACGAACATACCGACGATTGTAAGCGAGTTGGTAATTATATTCGGCAGACCGTTTGACAACAGCTCGCGCAGGGTATCCGTATCGTTGGTGTAAAGGCTCATTATATCGCCGTGCGTATGCGTATCGAAATACTTGATGGGAAGCTTTTGCATCTTTTCAAACATCTCGTTACGAACGTTTTGCAAGACCTTTGTGGTTATGCTGACGATGAGGTAATTGTAAACGTAGTGCGCAATCGCGCCGAACGCGAATATACCCATCATTATGCCGACTATTCCGCCGAGCGCACCTAAGCCACTTAACGAGCCGAGAACTACGCTCTTGCCCTCTACGAGCGGAAGAATGAAGCTGTCGATTATAACGGACATCATAAACATACCGCCGACGTTACAAAGCACGTTGAACAGCATACATATGAGCGACACTACCAATTTTGCCTTATAGTCTTTGAGATAACTCAAAATACGCTTGAAGGTTTGCATCGGGTTTTTGGCTTTGAAGTTTTTGCCGTTTGGATTTATACGCATCTTAGGCATTCTCGCTCACCTCCTCTTCGTCGGCACTGCCCTTTTGCTGTGACGTATAGACGTCGCGGTATATCTCGTTGTTTTCAAGCAGGTACTCGTGGGTGCCGATATCGTCAATCTTGCCGTTGTTCATTACGATAATTCTATCAGCATTCTCAACGGAAGCGATACGCTGTGCAATGATTATGACCGTCGTATCGCCGAACTCCTTTTTGAGTCCTGCGCGAATTGACGCGTCGGTCGCGGTATCGACCGCGCTCGTCGAGTCGTCAAGTATCATAATCTTCGGACGCTTCAAGAGCGCACGAGCGATACAGAGTCTTTGCTTCTGACCGCCTGACACGTTTACACCGCCCTGTCCCAAGTCGGTTTCATAGCCGTTCGGGAAAGACATAATGAAATCGTGCGCCTGAGCCGCCTTTGCCGCGTGGAAGATTTCCTCGTCGGTAGCGTTCGGGTTACCCCAAAGCAGATTTTGCTTAATCGTACCTGAGAACAGCACGTTCTTTTGAAGAACCATACCAATCGCGCTACGCAGACTTTCAATCTTATAGTCGCGCACGTCGACGCCGCCGACCTTCACGCTTCCGTTAAACGTATCGTACAGTCTTGGGATAAGCTGAACGAGCGTAGTCTTTGCAGAACCCGTTCCGCCGATTATACCAATCGTTTCACCGCTCTTGATGTGCAAATCAATATCTTCGAGGTTGAGTACGTCCTCTTTTTTCTTATAGGAAAAGTCCACGTTGTCAAAGTCGATGCTACCGTCTGCGGGAACGATATCCTTTGCGTTCTCGCCGTCCTCGATGTCTATCTTCTCGTCAAGCACCTCGACGATTCTGTCCATAGAAGCACGCGACATAACGATTGTCATAAACACCATTGCGACCATCATTACGGACATAAGTATCTGCATGACGTAGCTGAGGAACGCCGTCAAATCGCCGACCGACATACCAAGTCCCTGAGTCTTTACGATATCACTGCCGCCGAAGTACAGAATGCAGACTATGCAGGCGTAGACGAGCATCTGCATAAACGGGAAAACTATGACGATAATTCTCTCCGCACTGAACTGCAATTTCTGAACGGTTTCGCTGACCTTCTTGAACTTCTTTATCTCGTTATCCTCTCTCACGAACGCTTTTACCGCACGTATGCCGATGAGGTTTTCCTGCGTGGACTCGTTCATATCGTCGTACTTATGTAGCATCGCCTCGAACTTGGGGAAAGCAAACTTCGTACCTACAAGCAGACCAATCACGAGTACGGGAATTACAACCGCAAAGACTACTGAAAGAGTCGGATTTATGGATATGGACATACAGAGCGCAAGCACGAGCATAAACGGTGCGCGCACGAGTATGCGGATTACCATCATATACGAGTTCTGAATGTTGGTTACGTCCGTCGTAAGTCTTGTGACGAGATTAGCGGTGTTGAAGCGGTCAAGGTTGGCAAAGCTGAAATTCTCCACCTTGTAGAACAGCTTTTTACGCAGATTGCTTGAAAAGCCCGTTGCCGCCGTTGCCGCAAATTTTCCCGACAGCGCGCCGCACGTAAGCGAAAGTAGCGCCATAACGACCATAAGCACACCGCATACGACGATGAATACCGTACGGTCGCCAATCGTAAATATCGGCTCGCTTATTGTACCGAGGTTTAGCATAAACGTATAAC
>CAMWIB010000157.1 GCA_947174215.1 uncultured Clostridia bacterium | reverse complement strand
CCGACATCATCATATTTTTTACCTCTGTATTTATATTGTCCTTCTTCTGATTCCATTGCTTTTTTCCAGCAATCAAAATAGATTGTACAAAATTTCTCAGCTACTGTTTTAATTTCTTCGTTTGCATTATCAAACATCTTCATTTGCTCCCTATTCTTTACTTAAATATAGCATAATTTTTAATTCTATTCAATCCCCGTATCGCAGTCGCCGTTTAGCACTACCGCCGCTATATGCGCCTTGACATAACAGAAATGGTGTTGATTGAGTAGATATGCAAATAGCTCGTCAGCATCCTCTTTATTGTAGCCGAGGCTGACTGCCCCGCTTACAAATCCATCTCTGAGTTCAAGCGTTCTGGATACGTCAAATCTTCTCTTGGCTAAATCTCTGCGTATGCAATCTGCCTCCGCGTAAGAATATCCCGCAAGCCTGTACAGTAGCGACATAACCTGCTCCTGCCAGATTAAATGTCCATTGGTTTCGGAAAGGATGTCCGCTATCGGCTGATATTTTGCGCTGACTTGCTTTTCTTCGTTTATCCACGCAATCGGCATAAGTCGCGGCTTGAATATATCGTCAGTAAACAGCGAACTACGCTCTACCACAAGGCGCATCATCTGCGTATCAAACGTTTCGCCATTGCTTGTATACTTATTCTTTGCTGCAACCGCAATCCCAAAGACGGGCGCATTACTCGGTAACAGCGGATTGATAAATCTTTCAAACGGAATACCGAGTTTGAGAGAATTCACCTTTGTTATACCCGCCCTATATAGAAGATACGAGCAGTTTGCCGCTCCATCAATATAATAGTTTCCGTTCAGAAAATACGTACAGCCTGACTGCCCCGTGAGCCAAAGCGAATTCTTTCTCGCGTCACGCACTTCATCTATAAATCCCGCTATGCGCTCCTCGTTTCCAGTTTCTTTGATTATGTCAAGCTCATATTCCAGTCGTTTCCTGCTATCACTCCCCACTGCGTGCCTATTCAGAATATCCGAAAATATTTTATAACTATTTTGACTATTATTTGCTTTCAACATATATAGTACCTCCTGTTCTCTCTTTAATTAAATACCATCATTTGTCCCAAATCTGTCACATAAACAATTTAGTAATCTAAATATGAAATTGTAAAAAATAAAAAAACAGCGATGCTATAAACATCGCTGTTTTCACATACATTAGTATTTAATAATGCTTCCTAATTAAAATCACCTAATAATACGCTTAAACTCTTGACATATACTCGCCGGTACGCGTATCAATACGAATGGTGTCACCCTCGTTTACGAACATAGGAACTTGAAGCTCGTAGCCTGTTTCGACGGTGGCGGGCTTGGTGGAGTTGGTGGCGGTGTTGCCTGCAACTGCCGGCTCGCAGAGAGTGATGAGAAGCTCGACGAAGTTTGGCGGTTCAACGGAGAACGCGTCGCCTTGGAAGAACTTCACGGTTACGGACATATTCTCTTTTACGAAGTTGAGAGCGTCCTCAACTTGGCTCTTGTTGAGCGGAATCTGCTCGTAAGTATCAGCGTCCATGAAATAGTAGAACTCACCGTCGGTGTAGAGATATTCCATAGTCTTGGTTTCGATGTGCGCAAGCTCGAACTTTTCCGTGGGGTTGAAGGTCTGCTCCAACACTGAACCTGTGACAACGTTTTTCATCTTCGTACGGACGAACGCCGCGCCTTTACCGGGCTTGACGTGCAAGAAGTCCACGACGGTCATAATCTTGTTGTCGTAAAGAAAGGTGATACCCTTTCTCAAATCGCCTGCCATAATTTGTGCCATAATTTTATTCTCCTCAAATAAGTTTTTATATTACGTGCAAAGCACTTTACGATACTATTTTAGCACCGTATCGCGCACTTTGCAAGCATTCATCTGTTGATAACGATAAGTTCCGTGGGATGACGGCTTACAACGCCCTCTCTGCCCAGAATCATCATATCCTCGATACGCACTCCCATCTCGCCTTCAAGGTAGATACCCGGCTCGATGGTGATAACCATACCCTCTTCAAGCACGTCCTCGCTGTTCTTCGCAACGCGCGGCATCTCGTGTACGACCTTGCCTACGCCGTGTCCTGTCGTATGGATAAATTTATCGCCGTAGCCCTTACCGTCGATATAATCGCGGCAAGCCTTGTCTACGTCGCCGCACACTGCGCCGACCTTGACAGCCTCTACGCCGAGCTTTTGGGATTTGTACACGATATCGTAAATCTCGCGTTGCTTATCATTTATCTCGCCGAATGCGAACGTACGAGTGAAGTCCGAGCAATAGCCGTCGTACACCGCGCCCATATCAATCATGACGAG
This sequence comes from uncultured Clostridia bacterium, assembly GCA_947174215.1. GTDB lineage: Bacteria > Bacillota > Clostridia > Christensenellales > CAG-917 > CAG-475. Next base: position 1,309 of record CAMWIB010000157.1, on the reverse strand, counting down.
CATACCCTTTTCGAGCTTGCGGTCGGTTGGCTCGTGGTGAATATCCGCACAGCCTGCGCCGAACGCTACGATAGTGTCAAACGACAGTCCGCTTGCGCCCTGCATAAGCACGAAGTCCTGAATGAACTCTGCAATTTCCTTTTCGGTATCGCCCTCTTTTATAGTTTCGAGAACGGCGTCGTAGGTGTCGTCGATAATCTGAGCCGCGCGCAAAATAGCACGTATTTCATTTTCGTCTTTGATAATTCCGTTTTCCATAAAACTCACCTAAAATTATTTAGCGTATTCTACACTGCGCACTTCGCGGATGACGTTGACCTTGATTTGTCCCGGATACTGCAACTCGTTTTCGAGCTTCTCTGCAATTTCCTTTGCAAGGAACACCGTTTTTGCGTCGTTCACCTTTTCGGGCTTAACCATAACGCGAATCTCTCTGCCTGCTTGAACTGCGAACGTCTGGTCAACGCCGTCAAATGATTTTGCAATCTCTTCGAGCTTCTCGATACGCTTGACGTAGTTTTCAAGCGATTCACGTCTTGCACCCGGTCTTGCACTGGATATAGCGTCCGCCGCCTGTACAAGCACCGCGTCAATCGTAGTAGGCTCGATATCGTTGTGGTGAGCCGCAATCGCATGAATTACGTCGTTACTCTCACGATACTTCTTAGCGATATCAACGCCAAGCTGGATATGCGTACCTTCAAGCTCGTGGTCAACAGCCTTACCGATATCGTGCAATAGTCCTGCTCTGCGCGCAATCTTCGGGTCTATGCCAAGCTCCGCCGCCATAACCGACGCAAGCGACGCAACCTCTATGCTGTGTTTAAGCACGTTCTGCCCGTAGCTGGTGCGGTATTTGAGTCTGCCGAGAGTCTTGATAATCTCGGGATGCAAGCCGTGTACGCCGACCTCGAACGCCGCTTCTTCGCCTGCTTCCTTGATGCCAGCCTCTACCTCGCGTCTAATCTTATCAACCATCTCCTCAATACGAGCGGGATGAATACGACCGTCGGTGATAAGCTTTTCAAGCGTAAGTCTTGCGACCTCACGTCTTACTGGGTCAAAGCTTGAAAGCGTAATGACGTCCGGCGTATCGTCGATGATGAGGTCAACGCCCGTCGCGCTTTCGAGCGCTCTTATGTTTCTACCCATACGACCGATGATTCTTCCCTTCATCTCGTCGTTCGGAAGCGCTACGACGGATACGGTGTTCTCTGTTGCATGGTCCGCGGCGCAACGCTGTATAGCTTGGGATACGATGTTCTTTGCTTCCTTTGCAGCGTTCTCCTTTGCCTCTGCAATGATATTC
>CAMWIB010000156.1 GCA_947174215.1 uncultured Clostridia bacterium | reverse complement strand
CCTCGTCACCTGCGAACCCGTCTTGCCAAGCGCCTTGCAAAGACCGCAATAGAACGCCTGAAAAACGTTGAAGTCCTTGATGTACATATTGTTTTTGTCAGGTATGACGTATCCGAACATTGCTTATCTACAACTGCCTTTATATTCTATTATTACGTTATATCGCAATCATTAAACGAGTATGAAAGCGTATCAGAATGAAATAAGACCTACTTTCTTCTTGACCTTTCTTAGCGTACGCTCTGCGAGATACGCCGCCTTTTCCGCACCCGCCTTGGCGACTTCCGCGATATACGACTTATCCGCAAGATAACGCAGATACTCTTCGCGTATAGGTGCAAACTTCGCCGCGACCGCCTCACCGACGGCAATCTTAAACGTGCCGTAGCCCTGACCTGCGAACTCTCTTTCCACGTCTTGGGCAGACTTATTCTCGATAGCGGCGTATATATTTATGAGGTTGCTGACGCCGGGCTTATCCTCGCGCACACAGATTTCGTTACCGCTATCCGTAACGGCACGCTTAAAGCGGCGCACTATCGTAGCTTCGTCGTCTATTATGGATACTCTCGAATTCTCGTCGGGGTCGGACTTTGACATCTTCGCCGTCGGGTCTTGAAGGGAGCATACCTTTGCACCCATAGTCGGGATATACGGCTCGGGAACTTTGAAAGTATCACCGTAGCGGTTGTTGAAACGTATCGCCAAATCGCGCGTAAGCTCTAAGTGCTGCTTTTGGTCAATACCCACAGGTACGAGGTCTGACTGGAACAAAAGCACGTCCGCCGCCATAAGCACGGGATAGTCCATAAGCCCCATATTGATATTGTCGGAGTGCTTCGCGCTCTTATCCTTAAACTGAGTCATACGCGACGCTTCGCCGACGTACGTATAGCAGTTGAGTATCCATTGAAGCTCGGCGTGCTGATGCACGTGCGACTGAAAATACAAAATAGCCTTTTCGGGGTTTATTCCGCACGCCAGAAGCTGTGCAAAAAAGCTGTTAGCACACTGTCTAAGCTCCGCAGGCTCGCGCTTTACGGTAAGTGCGTGCAAGTCTGCGATGAAGAAGATAGAATTGAAATCCTCCTGCATAATCTGCCAATTTCTGACCGCGCCGAGGTAGTTCCCAAGCGTGATAGTTCCGGTTGGCTGTATGCCGCTGAGTATAATCTTTTTGTTTTGTACCTGCCCGATATTCTCGTCAGTCATATATCATCTCTCCTTTGCAAACGCAAGCACAGTACTCTCTACTTCCGATTTGTCTATAACAGTTTTATGTATCTCCTTCTTTTCGAACAGTCGGGTAAGCGAATCTGGACAGTCCATTGCGGTGATAGCCTGCAACTTTAAGATAGCCTTATAGGCGTCCCTCTCCTTACCGCCGAACGCACGCAATACGTCTGCGGAGGTCTTGTACGGATTTACCGTAGATAGTATCACCGTCGGCGTATCGTCCTCGGTATCGCAGGAGTAGTCGTTGTAAACGCTCGCCACGACCGCCGTATGCGTATCGAGAACGCAGTCATCCAAATCGAAGAACGTGTTTATGGCGTCAAGGGTTTCCTCTTCGTCAGCCCAACCCGCCTCGAATATGTCAGCGCGGACAGCTTCCGCGTCTATTTCAAATTTACCCTCTTCTTTGAGGCTTGCAAGCATTTCGCACACGCGAGTGCAATCACGCCCGCTCGTTTCAAAGATAAGTCTTTCAAGATTGCTCGGCACGAGTACGTCCAATGACGGCGAGATAGTTTTGAAAAAATCTCGGTTTATATCAAATTCTCCGTCATTAAACAAGCCCGTAAGCGCGTTGTTTGCGTTTGTAGCAAGTATCAGCTTTCCAACAGGCAAGCCCATACGGTGTGCATAGTAGCCCGCAAGTGCGTTATCTAAATTTCCCGCAGGCACTGCAAAATTCACCTTATCGCCAATCTCTATTTCACCGCCGTCCACGAGGTCGCAATATGCGGAGAAATAGTGCGCAATCTGAGTGGCGATACTTACGAAGTTGCGTGAGTCCGCAACGCTCATACTATATCCAAGCTTTGCAAGCTCAGACTTTACGTCTTTATCATTCAACGCGTTTTCAGTAGCAGTCTGCACGTCGTCATAACTTCCGACTACGCCTGCCATATGCGCGTTCTTTGAACTTGCAGAGGTCATTTGCAGTCGTTCAATGGGATTTATCCCTTTATGCGGATAAAAGACGGCGACCTCAACTCCGTCTATATCCTTAAACGCTTCGAGTGCCGCACTTCCAGTATCTCCGCAAGTCGCAACGAGCATAAGCGTTTTGTCAACTCTTTTTAGCTTTTTCTTCGCCGCCGTCACGAGATACGGCAACATCGATAACGCAATATCCTGATACGTACAGGTTGCGCCGTGCCACAGCTCCAACATATAGAGTCCGTCCTCTATTTTGACGGTGGGACACGGGTCGTCCTCATAGTCCGAGTACGCCTTTTCAGCATACTCCAACAGCTCGTCGTACTCGAAGTCGTCAAAGTACAGCGACAGCACCTTAGCCACGCGCTCGGCATAGGAAAGCGGAATGAGCGAGCGTATCCACTCTTCCCCTAAATTCGGGAAAGACGACGGCACAAAAAGACCGCCGTCGTCCCCCATTACGATTGCTTCGCTCGCCGAAAACACCTCCATGGTGTCACGCGTGTTGATGTATTTCATCTTACAAACCGTTTATCAATATCTTCTCATGAACTCGGGGAGATTTTGCTCTTCCTCGCTGACCGTCAAAACAATCTTCGTATCGGTAGATTTCGCAACGTTAAACATTTCTGCGAAGAACTCCTTCATGCTCAACACGGTCGTGTTCAAAATTCTATGCGCGCCGTCTATGTACAGAGTTTCGATATCGTGATTGCCTGCAAGCAAGCCCTTGATAAAGCCGACGAGCGAATCCTCGGAAATATCCGCTTCATCTCTTTTGAGAACGCTTGCGTTGACAATACGCACTTGCGGACGGATTGTAAACATATATCTGTCAGTATCCGTCACGAACACGATGTTGCCGTTTGCCGTTTCGACGTTAGCATTTGCCATATCAATAATTTGTTTTGTTTTACCTGTTCCTTTTGCTCCGGTGATTAGTTGAATCATAAAGCACCTCCGTGATTATATTTTATAAAATATAACGCGCAATTTCAACCCTCAATTTTGCATTTTGACAAAAATTTTTGTAGCGCACTGGCAATCTGTAAACAATAAATATAAATTATGCGTTTAGAATATCGATTTACTCGATATTTTCAAGCATCTTATTCTGTACGGCAATACGAAGCGCTTCAATCATCTCGTCCATCTCGCCAAGCATAAACTTGTCAAGCGAATAGAGAGTGAATCCAATGCGATGGTCTGTGACTCTGCCCTGCGGGAAGTTGTAGGTACGAATACGCTCGCTTCTATCTCCCGTGCCAACCTGCGCGCGGCGATTCTCGGCGTATTCTTTTTGCGCCTGCGACTGATAGAAGTCGTAGACTCTCGACTTCAAAACCTTCATTGCCTTTTCTCTGTTCTTTATCTGGCTACGCTCGTCCTGACACTCGACAACTATACCCGTCGGAAGGTGCGTCATACGTATCGCGCTTTCCGTCTTATTAACGTGCTGACCGCCCGCGCCGCTAGAA
>CAMWIB010000155.1 GCA_947174215.1 uncultured Clostridia bacterium | reverse complement strand
CTATCGGATATAGCTGTGACAGAAGCTCCATAATCTCAGAGTTTAGCTCATTGGGGTCGGCAAGCATAAGCATGATTCCGTTTCCCAAAAATACGCTGAGTCCAGCGACAATCATATATACCATCGACCACAGCTTAAACGCGTTGTATCTCTCCACGGGATTGAGCTTATAGCGTTTGTTTATAACCACCAAGAACATCGTAAGCATTGCCGCGGATAGCAATGTGAAGTCAAGCACGTTTGACGTGAACACGTATACGTCCGTATCAAGAATTGCAAACACCTCGATAAGACCTACGACCACCCTTGCGGCGGCAGTAAACGTCATAACGAGCGTACAGAAATCGCGGCGCGAGATAAAGCGCACGTATTTGTAAAAACCTATATACCAAACGACAATCGCGCATACGAACGTCACAACCGCGGGTATCACTCCGTATGAGAATATGACAGACAGAATCGTCCTCAAAATGATAACCCTGCTCGGCTCCGCAATAGAGGAGATATCCCAGTATATTGAAAATATGTTGCGTATAAAGCACGCCAGAATCAGCGCAATCCACGCAATCCCGAAATACTTTTTGTTAATTTTATCTGTTACCATATTTCACCTTCCAATTAAAAGGTCAACAGTTCAAGCACCGCCTGTTGTAGCGCACTGTTTTCCGTACGCTTACCGCTAAGCACGTCGCATTGAAGAGCGTGCAGATAGTCCACACTCTTCTTCAACTTCATCTGCGAATAGCCGCTTGAAACCTTCCTCAGATGATAAACCGCGCCGCCCTTCATACCAAGAAGATTGCCCATATCGTCGTTGCTCAAACCCTTATTGAGTTCAGCGTGCAGCATCTTGCGGTACTTGTCGTACATCTGATTTATTATGCGCATAGCGCGTATTCCGTTCTTATAAAATGAGTCCAGCACTTCAAGCGCCGTCGCCGCGTCCTTTTTGCTGACCGCGTCCGCAAGCGCATATATCTGATAATCTATATCGGCGGCAACCATCTCGCGTACGTCCGCAAGCGTAATCACTTGCTCGCAGTATGATTTGAGTTTGGTTATCTCGCTCGCTATGCGGTGCATATAGCCCTGAGTACGCTTTGCAAGCTCAACTACGGCGGCGTTCTCTATCTTATGCGACGGCGCGCAAAGCTTTCTGACCTCTGCGTATAGCTCGGATTCTTCAAACTTGGTGCAATCTACCCTCTCGAAACCCTTACCCCTAAACGTAACCGCCGCTTCCGCGTCGCAGTCAAGCACCAATATTGACGACTCGCTCGGGGAAGAGATATAGGCTTTCAGCTTATCCTTATCCTCGTCGGCAAGCTTCTGTCCGACAGTCAGAGTCACCACTCTGTACTCGTCAAACACGGGGTATGTGTTGAGGACGTCTATCGCCGCGTCAATGCCGTTATCCGCTAAAAAGCGGGAGATATTGAGGTCGGCAAAATCAGCTCCGACTACGCCCTCGAATGAAGCGACGGACTGCGTGCGAAGATAGTTGTCATCGCCGCTAACAACGTATGCGGGCGCAAACTTTGCCTTCCCCGCCAAAACGTCGTCTATATGCCCTTTAAGCTCTACGTATTTCAAGGCTTACTGCTCCATATTATTATGAGTATATATTATAATAGCACCAAATACAAAAACTGTAAACAGTTTAATAAAATTTGCTATTTGCGTTGATACTGTGCCAAAATCACTTTTCCTCTCAATCACGTACGCAAATACGTTTGATTGTTCGCAATAATGCTTTTCACTTGTCTGAACACAAATATCAAGTTTTATTATTCTCTATCCTAAATAAAATCATTTGACAAAACTATAAAAAACATTTATCCTACAATCAGTAGTAACATTCACTTTCCAATTAGGATAGTGGGCTGATGCTTAGAAGTGTTTGGCACGTTGCTACTTTTTTTATCCGCTTTTTAATCAAATTATTTTGTACAACTCATAAACAATAAAGAATCACGAAGTTTTATAATGTGATAATTTATATTTACGCAAACAAGCTCTCGGATATTCCGAGAGCTTGTTGTATTTGAAATACATTTTCCCTATAAAAGCGCACATATGTGCAGTCGCTTTCCTATATCAGACAATACAATTCTAATTAAACTTATCCGCATCAAGTCTTTTAATAACTCGCGCGGGATTTCCCACTACGACGGTATTAGGCTCTACGTCGTGCGTTACCACACTGCCCGCTCCAACTATCGCATTTTCGCCTACCGTCACACCCGCCAGTATCGTTGCGCCTGCGCCTATCCACACGTTTTTCTTAATGCGGACGTCCTTAACAGTCAATATCGCCCTATCGTAGAAATCGTGATTGTTTGTGATAACAGATACGTTCATTGCAATCTGCACGTCATCTTCGATATATATGTTGCCCGCCGACATACATTTGAAATACGGACCTATCGACACGTTATTCCCAATATGCAGATTCTCTACGAGATTAATATATAGCGGAGTAAGTATATAGCAATTATCGCCCAGTCCGCCCGTAAAAAATTCCTTTACCAATTTGTCGTACTCGTCGGTAAACGGCTGTGTATGGTTGAGCTTAAACAAAGCGTCCGAAGTTCTCTTAGTTTGCTCTCGCCTTTCTTTTCCGACTTCTCTCAAATCGATTCGCGTTTCGTTCATTTTGTTTCCTCTATATGCTGATTGCTCTTGTAGGACGTTGCAATAAACTCCCCGTCCAGCTCTCATTGAAATATATCCTTCCTTTTTTGACTGCTTTATTTCATATTCACCAACGCGTCAATATCGCTGTTTGAGCTTACTCGGCGGCCGGATTTCCAAATTGCATTTGGTGCTGAGCTATGCAAATTATTTCCGCTCGTCCCCATTCCACTGCCACCGGACGTGCAGAACGGAATAAGTGTTTTACCTGCAAAATCGTAGCTTTCAAGGAAGGTGTAGATGATTTTCGGCGCCTGTCCCCACCAGATTGGATAACCGATATAAATCACGTCGTACTGCGACATATCCTCAACTCCACCGCTGATTGCAGGACGAGCTGACGAATCGTTTTGCTCACGGTTTGCGCGGCAGTCGGTATTATAATTGAGGTCCGCGTTCGTATAAGGGACGGCAGGTGTAATTCTATAAATATCCGCGCCGAGTTTCGCCTGCAACGCTTCCGCTCTGCCCTTCGTCGTATTCGTACAAGAGAAGTACACGACGAGTATACGTGACGTATCTCCGCCATTTGGAGTCTGATTTTCTCCTTCATTTCCGCTCGGCGTTTGACTTCCACCACCACTTTGCGTCTGTGTATTGCCGCCGCTCGGCGTATTCTGCGTATTATTTCCGCTCGGTGTCTGGCTTCCGCCGACGCTTCCACCCTCGTCGCCCACGTCTGGCGTCGCATTGCAAGCGACAAACGATAAGGCCATCACCGCGACTATTAAAAACACACTCAAAATTCTTAAATGCTTCATACTTCATCTCCAATCAATTCCACAAGCAAGGCGTTTGCGGAATTCAAAAAATAAGCGCCAATCATCTTGACGCTTACATTATAATTCAATCGAGCTTGTATAACTAATACTTTGTTTCTATACCTACTTATGCTCAAAAAGCATACAAATATTATTTGGATTTGGTAAAGGCAATTACTATTCGCTACTCACAAA
>CAMWIB010000154.1 GCA_947174215.1 uncultured Clostridia bacterium | reverse complement strand
GTCGGTTACGTCAATCGTGAAGTAGCCGCCGTCAGCGCATATGAACGCCGTATTTCATACTGCAAATACGTTTTCTACCTCTTCGAAGCTACGCGCCTATCTCGTCGTATTAGAGTCGTTGTCGCGCACGAAAAGTGCGGAGTCCGCTTTGTCGTATATCAAAAGATAGTCGCCGCCAACAGCTATATTCGTGGGGTTTTTTGATTGAAAATAGTCGCTGGTTGGGAATACGACGGAAAAAGACTTGTCCGCCGCGTACGCTATGCCCGTAGCTCCCGTAAAGAGAATTGAAATGCACACCGCCGTTACGATAAGCAAGGCGGCGCATATAACCGATATATTTAGCAATTTACCTTTGGTTTTCATAGTTACAGTATAGCCAACTTGTTTTAGAAAGTCAACTTTGATAGGTTTATTACTTGAAATAGTAATATATTTATGATAATATAATTAGCACAGGAAACTAATATGGCAAACAATAAGAGATATTATCACCGTAATAACAAGAATAAGGGCGCGAAGCAACAGGTCGATACGGCCGTGGTTGTGGAGCAGTATTCTTCCGAACAGCTTTCGCGTACTACTGCGGAGCTTGGCATAAGCGAATCCGTTTGTGAACTGCTCGCAAAAAACCATATTGAAACCGCCGCGGACCTCGTAGTCCGTACGGAAAAGGATATGTACAGGGTGCAGGGCTTTGGCAAGAAGATGCTGTTCGAGATTAGGGAAGCACTCCGCGCCGCAGATATGGAGCTTAGAAAGGAAGAGCCGAAGGCGAAGCCTAATAACGCCGCGCAAAACACGCAAAAGCAGAACGCTCAAAAACAGCAACAGGGCGCGCAGGCGGTGCAGGAGGAAGAGGCTCGCTCGTCTAAATTCGGTCTTGCCGACAGAAAGGCGGACGCGAAGCAAAAGCAACAACAGCCCGCACCAAAGCAACAAGCGGTTCAGAAACAACAGCAACCTCAGCAAAAGCAACAGCCCGCGCAAAAACAGCAACAGGCGCGTACTCAGTCCGCTAAGCCGGAAAAGCTGACCTCTCCGCTTCCAATAGAGAGCTGGCGCAAGGTTATGAAGGGCGGCAAGTGGGGATATAGCGACGGCTTTAAGATTGTTATACCCACTATGTACGACGAGGTGTTCTGCTTCAAGGAAGGACTTGCATCAGTTGAAATTGACGGCAAATGCGGATATATCGACGATAAAAACAACGTAGTTATTCCGTTTGAGTACGAAACGGCGATGAGTTTTTCAGAGGGCTACGCTATGGTCGTCAAGGGCGACAAGTGCGGTTACATCAATAAGAACAATGAAGTCGTTATTCCGTTCGTATACGCCGCGGCAACGCCGTTTGAGGGCGGAGAAGCTAAGGTGAAAAAGGACGGAAAGTGGGCTACGCTCACACCCGACGGCAAGCTTGTCTGGATTTAATATTTACTTAATATAACATTGCCGCACGGTTACGTGCGGCTTTATTTTTTTATCAAAGTTTTAGTAAGATAAACTGGTATATTAAAATTAAGCCGTTTAGAATATTGATTTTGATGATTTGTGTTGGTTATAGTAAATGTTATTGACAAGTGAAAGTATGTTTTTTATATAAACTTCGTCATAAGAATTTTAGTATAATTCACTGTAAAATTCGCTATTGTACATTTCTTATGTTTGTATTATAATAATTTATATGGAATTTAAGAGGTCAAAAAACAATATGTTGCGTAGAGCGTCGGCTATATCGCTTTTGATGATAGCCGTGCTTGTGTTTACGCTCGTTTTGACTTTGATTCCGTCTGACGTAGCAAACGCGGTACTGCCAAAGAGCTATTTGAACAGTGTAGGCAATATAAGCGGCGGCGAGTGGTGGATGGAAGAAAGCTTTCTCAATATTCCAAAGTTGAAGGAATCCATAAACGGTTGGCGTAGCGAATTCGTGTACGATTTCGAGGCGCTTGAACAGAATCCCGTCAGAGTCGCCGTTATAGATAACGGAATGCAGATTTCCCACACTCTGTTTACAGGAAAGTACAACGCAGAGGGTAGCAGATACGATGAGAATGGCAATCTAATCGTCACGGACGGCGTAGGCGATTACGATATTTTCCTAAGAGATGAAAAGGGTAATATCGTAAGCAAGTGTATTACAGGCAGTAACCTTAGCGACGCGGGCAACGGTATGCACGGCTCGCACGTTGCGGGTATTCTTTCAATACTGATTCACGCGCTTGATTTGGAAAAATATATTAAGATTATTCCAATAAAGGCGGCAGATGGGAATACTTTTACTGCAACTAATTTCAAAAGTGCTGTTACGTTTGCGCTTGACAACAACGCGGACGTAGTAAATATGTCATTGTCGGCAAAGACTAAGGACTCCGTATCGTTTGATATTTCAAGAAGTCAGGCTGAAAGAGCGGTGTTCGTATGTGCGGCTGGTAACGACGGAAAAAACAGCAAAAATGCTATGTACTATCCCGCCGCAAGTGCGAACGTCATCGGCGTAATGAACTTTCAAAGTGTTGGCGGAGTTCCAGTGCTTTCGGACACTTCCAACTACGGCGCGGCGTACGATATATGCGCCCCCGGTGGCAGAATATACAGCGTCAACGGCAATACGAGTGACTCGTACGTTTTGAGCAGTGGCACGAGTATGGCTTCTCCTATCGTGGCTTTTGCCGCCGCGCTTGCCACACTCAAATATAGGGCGCTTGGCGAGGAGAAATCAAAGACCGAGCTTGCCGATATCGTGAGAAATTTATCATCTTCAACGCTTACGCATAAGGGCGAGAGCTTTAAGACGCTCGATTTGAATTTGCTTGCCCAAAACAAAAGCGCGGATTTCAGTGCGGAAATTAGGTTGAAGGACGAAAATCTTGCCGAGCAACAGCTTGGAAGGATAAAAGGCGTTGAGATGAGCCTCGCGGTTTCGCCAAGCAAGTATCAGGGCGAAGGCACCGTCGAGTGGTTCGTTGGCGATAATAAGATAGGGCAAGGCTTCAACTGCACGTATACGCCGCCGTCTACGGTTGGCGAGGTCGTCGTCAAAGCAGTGTGGGCGCACCCACTGCTCGAAGATGAGGAAGAGGGCGATACGACGGTTATTGCCATTTACAAGCTGAAAGTTGACTATTTGAAAATAGACGCAGATACATCTGATTTGCTCGGCGTTGAAATTACTACTGTGGATGGTTCGCCTTATAACAATACTGTATTCCATATGAATGGCGAGTACGTGTTTAGTGTGGATACTAAATTGCTATCTCAAAGCGACGCGCAAAATCTGATGTGGTACGTGAACGAACAGTACGTAAACGTCGTCGGCGGAAGCTACAAGTTTAAGCCGGATAGCGCAGGAGAATACACCATAGAAGTGAAAATAAACGGAGTGAACATTCCCGTTGCCCATATCGTGGTTGTAGACGGCGGTGCGGCTAAAAATGAGAAAACAGCGCAGAGCTTGATGATATATACCATAATTGCGGTTTCAATAATTGCCGTCGCGGCAGCAGGTTTGTTTGTGCTGATACTGGTTAAGCATAGAAACGCGAATAAAACTAAGACAGTAGAAGCTGGCAAAGAAAGTGAAAATTTGTGATTTGCGTTAGATTGTGTGTGTAGAGTAACATAATAACTTATAGATTCTGATTTTGAGTTTCGCAGATTTACATGAATAG
>CAMWIB010000153.1 GCA_947174215.1 uncultured Clostridia bacterium | reverse complement strand
TCGTTGGAATTCATACCGTAGATACTTTCATTCTTATCGTACATCTCCTCAACCTGCTTGAAGGTTTCGTCCGCTTCGGTGAGAACGTTTTCTGCCGCGACTCTCGTATTGAGCGTCTTGTTGAGGAACTTTGCAAGACCCTTCTGGTCGCCGAGCAAATTGCCAAGCGACATTTTGGAGGTCTTTGCAAAGAACTGATTGTCGTCTATTGCCTGTTTTAGCTTGTTGAGAAGGCGCAGATTGTAGAGGAGATACATATCCCTCTGCGCAAACTGCTCTCTCTCTGCACTAAGCGCGTTTATCTTCTTTGCATAAAGCAACTTGACGTCCCTTGACTTTTCAGCTTTACCTCTCGCTTTGAGAGTGTCAATCTGCTTCTGTTTTGCAATAATCTCGTCCTCAATGGTGTTGGACTCCTTTTCAAGTTTGCATATTGCCTCGACTACGTCCTCTCTCGTGAGCTTGTCATACTTGCTTTTGAACGGCCACATATCACACCTCACTCAATCGCGTTTCTCTCGGCGATTGCAACTTTAAGGTCGCGCAGGAGCATTTCCGCTTTCTTATTCTGCTCGCTGTCATTTGCCTTCGTAAGCGCAATCTTCAAGTCGCCGATAGCGTTCTTTATCTTCTTGTCCGCATCGTAGACCTTGTTATTCGTGGAAGGAATGAGATATTTGAGCGTTTCCTTCACGCTTTTAAGCTCCTCTTCCATTTCCTCGTTTTTATTGAGAGCGATAAGAACGTCAATCGTTTCGCTGTTCTTGTTGATAAGCTCTCTATCCTGCATATTCGACTCTGCCTTAGTCTTCTTTTTGAAACACATATTCGTATCCTCCTATCTTATCTAATCTTACAGCTTCTTGCCGCAACCGCTGCAAAACGCCGCGCCGAGCGCGTTCTCTTTTCCGCAGGACGGGCATACGTTTGAAACCTGACCGACCTTTCTTCCGCAACCGGGGCAGAACTTATCCGTGCTTTCGTAGCTGTGTCCGCAAGCGGAGCAGAACTGACCTACGCCGTTGCCGCGCGTGGAATCCTTGCCTATGACCTTCATAACCTCGTAGTAAGCTTCCTTATTGTGCTGTTCAAGCTGGCGCAGATATTTCTCGCGCTCCCACTGCTTGTCGTCAAGTCTTTCAAGCTCTGCAAGATACTCTTTGAGCTTCTCCTCTTTTGCCTTCTCCTCTGCAAAGCTCTCCACTCTCGCCATATCTTCCTTGCTTATCTGGAACTCGGAAATGATGAAGTCCACAAGCTCCAAGCCCCAAGAATGCGCGAATTTGTCGCTAAGCTCCTTGCCGACCTTTCTTGCGATAACCTTTCTGTTTGCGTCAAACTGGTCGTAGGTAAGTGCGTCCGCATTTACAACGTTTAGGAAGTGGTCCGCAAACTCGTCCGTCACTGCTTCCGTGAAGCGGCGGCTGAACTCTCTCAAATCGAATTCCTTTCTGAAACCGACGACCTTTCTGAAAAACTGCTCGGGGTTGCAGACGGAAATACCGAATACGCCGTTTGCGCCAATCTCGATGACCTTGTTGCTGGTCTTATCTCTGTACATAACCTTGTTCGGCGTACCCCACTCAATCTTGACGCTCGTTTCCTTCGGGATATAGATGACCTCGACGGAGATACCCTTCTTCCAGTTCTTAATTTCGTTCTTGTCGTCAAAAACGGGATATGTACCGCTCTTGTACAGTCTGCAATCTCCGCCGCCCTTTATGAGCAGTGCGTTGTGCGTGAACGGAACTTCGAGAATAGCCTCCTTGTCATCCACCATATCGCTGACGCGCACGAACAAAACTTGGTTGTCGTTGACGTCCGCATTACACAGATTCTGTTCAAACTTAATCACCTGAGTTTTCTTTTTGCTAAATAATGACATTTTCTCCTCCACTCGCGCCAAAGCGGCACGACCCATTATATTTAATATACTTATTAAATTTTAATATAATATCAAACAACTGTCAATATTCATTGCGCACAAAATGTCGCTATCTGTCACAATTTGCCGATTAAACGGTATAAAAAAGCACTGCAACCGTTAGATTGCAATGCTATTTTCGGATATCTCCGCTACTTTCATATTAAGCTTTACAGCATTATGTTTAGCTCCGCCGCACGATTATGCGACATAATTACGCAAATACCGTCACGTTAGAACGCACTACCGTCAAAGAGGAACGCATTAAACGAAACACGAGCCATACAAACCAAGTTATTTTCAATCATAACCAACCGTCGTAAAATCGGCTCGCGCTAAACAAAACGCACTACCGACGAATCAAAATACGCTATCGTCAAACGGACTGTCAGTATAGGACGTGTGATAGCCGGGGTTTATATCGGGGCGCAACGCATTTGGATAATGAATATCCGTCTTTATGTCAAGCACTATCTTTTGAAGCTTCGTGCCTATTACGTACGGGTTCTTTATGTCGAACAGCACAGCGGAGTTTGACGAGGCGTTGATATAAACGTCGCCCACCTTGAACAGCTTGTCCGTAACGCTCACCCTTACGTTGACGGTTTCAATCTCGTTGTAGTTGAGAAATTTGAAGTCTATGCCAATCACGCCCGAGCGCACTATTATGCGCCTGTCCGTCGCAACGTACTCGATATTTTGTATCTCGGCAACCGCCTTTACCGTATTGCCAATCCATATCCACACGGGAGTGAGGTGCAACAGGAAAAACGGAATGATGAATCCAAGTATGCCAAGCGGAATGCTACCTTTTGACATACCGTAGGAAATGCCCACGATAAACGCTCCGTCAAAGATGAGCCATATCAGCGCAATGGGCAACATCTTAAACGCCGCCTGCAAAACGTACGCCTTCTTATTGGGCTTTGCGCGCCACAGCACGCTCTCACCGACGTTCAGGATATCCTCGATTGAATTTGCCTGCATAGAATCGGTAACGTCGAAGTATCTTTCATCTATTCTTTTCATAGCAATATATTCTCCTTAATACACTTAAAACAATATACCACATATCCCCCATCAATGCAAGCAAACGCAACTTATATGTATATGAGTGCGAGAAGTACGAAATAGGCGCAAATTGCACAAACCAATGTTTATGCTATAAATCAAACGATTAAACCGCTATTATGTACATTATCAGTGTATTAAGCCGTACCTTATATATATTTAAGAAGCATATAAAATTACATCTTAAAACAAAATTATTCAAACCGCATTTGAATAGCATTTCAATCTCCTTTCAATAGCTTTTCAACCCTCAAAAAAATTCTTGAAAACTTTTTCTCAGCCGTTGACAAGCGGTTTTGTATGTGATAAATTTATACTCGTTTTGAAGCGGAATCAGTTTTGTTTAAGAGGCAAACCTTGTGAGCAAATAATGTTCGCCGTATGAATAGCAATGCTAAGTACCGTGCAAAACGACAAGGGCAAAATATAATAAGCAAGTACAGGTGATTTTTTTCTTAGGCGTGCAACGTCCTAAAAAAAAACGCCTTTTTTTTGTGAATTTAGAGGAAATTTAACAAAAAATACGGCAAGCAAGAGGTAAATTTATGACAAAATACGTGTTTGTAACAGGCGGAGTCGTATCAGGACTCGGCAAGGGAATCGTCGCCGCTTCACTCGGCAGACTGCTTAAACTCAGAGGCTATAAGGTCGCCGCACAGAAGTTCGACCCATATATGAACATCGACCCCGGTA
>CAMWIB010000152.1 GCA_947174215.1 uncultured Clostridia bacterium | reverse complement strand
ATTACATATATAATATTTATGTTTTACTATATGGAGGTTCATTCCCGTGAACAAAAAGAAATCAATCGTTGTCTTAACAATCGTGAGCGTGTTCATCATTTTGATGGCAGTGTTTGCGGTCGTGTCATTCCCGATTGGAAATTCCGTCTACGACTATACGGGTTACGCCAAGACAATCAAGCTCGGTCTTGATATGTCGGGCGGTATATCCGCAGTCTTCGAGGTTATTCCCGACGAGTTTGACGATTTGGACAAGCGTGTAGACGGCACCATAGGCTCTTTGCAGAGCCTGCTCGTGTCGAAGGGCTATACGGAATCAACTGTAACAAAAGGCACAAGCAGTAACGGCAATTCAACTATCCGTGTTGAAGTTCCTGACGTTGACGACCCCGAGAGAGTACTTGACCTCATTGGACGTCCCGCCTCGTTGGAGTTTAAGGGCGAGAACGACAAGAATGCTGAAAACCTCATCGTAGGTCGTGAGCATCTTGAAACGGCGTACGTCACTACCGATGATACGGGCAACTACGCAGTTGGCTTGAAGTTCAATGCAAAGGGTACCGAGAAGTTTGCACAAGTCACAACCGACTACCTCAACAAGTCAACGTACATCTTCATCGACGGCGAGCTATATACGACGGTTACGGTCAATTCCACAATCACAAATGGCTCCGCAATCATCACAAACAGCGGCGGATATACCTATCAGGCCGCGGCGGACTTCGCAACGAAGCTGCAAGCAGGTACGTTTGGTGTTACGCTCAGCAAGACGGAAGTCAGAAACATCTCCGCTACGCTCGGTGAAAACTCAATCAAAACCGCGCTTATCGCAGGTATCATCGGTATCGCACTTATTTTCATCTTTTTGATTGTTGCGTATCGCGGTCTGGGTATCGCGGCGGACATCGCGCTTTGCATTTACGTCGTACTGTTGATTTGGTTCTGCGCAGTGTTGCCTTGGGTACAGCTCACGCTTCCCGGTATTGCAGGTATCCTTCTTTCAATCGGTATGGCAGTCGACGCAAACGTCATCATATTTGAAAGAATCAAAAACGAATTCAGTCACACCAACAAGCCCATTCCGACGGCTATCAAGGACGGCTTCAAACGTTCTACCGCCGCAATTATCGACGGTAACGTGACGACCATCATCGGTGCAGTAGTGCTGTGGGTACTCGGCTCGTCCTCAATCGTCGGCTTCGCGGTGACGTTGTTCATCGGTATCATTCTCTCAATGTTCACCTCACTCGTCGTAACGAGAGTTATCCTCAAATGCTTTATGCCGTTCAGCAGTAAGAGCGCGGCGTTCTACGGACTCAAACGCAGAAGCGAAGAGGTTAATGAAGAGGAAACAGAGGATACGACCGAAGTCGGTCTAAATAATCTTGCAGGGGAGGAAGCATAATTATGACAACGCAGACAAACAAAAAGTCAAACTTCCGCGACCTTTGCAGAAACTTCAAAGTAAGTAAGTACGCAAAAATATTCGGTATCATTCCGCTCGTTGTGATTTTGGTTGCACTCATCATCGTAGTTGCCGTAGGTACGAAGGGCGGTAGCTATACGGACGCTGTCGGTATCGGTATCGACTTTGAGGGCGGTACGATTCTCACCGTTACGCTCGGCCGTGACGCTATCGATAACTTTGATGAGGAATCTCAAAAAATTAAGAGCGAAATCGAAAAGCACGGCGTTACCGTCAGCTATATCCAACAGCAGAGAGCAAACTCTATCGAGAAATCGTCTATCGCATTCAGATATAAGAATATCTCCCGCGTTGACAAAGAGGTCGACGATTTGAATACGCTCATTCGTACTGACGTTGACAATCTGTATATGGATAGACCCGGCAACGTTGAATATGAGTCGGTCAGCCCTACCGCAGCACAGGACTTGCTGTCTAAGGCGGCAATCGCACTCGTCGTTTCAGTTGCTATCATACTCGTGTACATCATCATCAGATTTACGTTGATGAGCGGCTTCGCGGCTATCATAGCTCTTATCCACGACGCAGTGATAATGTTCGCACTTACTGTAATTTGCAGAGTGCAGATAAACAGCTCGTACGTCGCGGCTATGATTACGATAATCGCGTACTCAATCAACAACACCATTATTATCTTCGACCGTTGCCGCGAGCTTATGAAGCCGCTCAAAGGTCAAAGAAATATCGACTACGTCGGCATTGGCGACGAGGCAGTACGTGCGACGTTCACGCGTTCCGTATATACCACGTTCACAACGATGGTCACGGTCATCTTCCTTGCCGCACTTGGCGGTGACGCTATACGTGAATTCTGCGTGCCGATTATCCTCGGTTTGGTTGCAGGTATGTTCTCATCAGTCTGCCTTGCAACTCCGTTGTGGGCGGCAATGAGCGCTTCCTTCGATAGAACGAGAGAGAAGTACTCAAAGCGCAATTCCGTCGTATATGAGAAGAAGGAAGACGAAGAGGAGCTTGTGCTTGCGTCGGCTTCAAACGGCAGTTCGGTTGCAAAGTCAAACGCGCCAAAGCAAGCAGGACAGAAGCAAAACAAAGGTAAGGTCGTGTACAAGTATTCAAAGAAAAACACGACGTTCAAAAAGAAATAATCTAAACGCCCTTACAAAACTGTAAGGGCGTAATTCTATACTTTTTTAGGTATGGATATCAAATCGTTGTAGGTAAAGTATGCAATATCTCGTCAAAACTCCCAATATGCCGCTTACGGACGAGCAGAAGAAGGTCGCAAAGGCTCTCGGTATTTCCGATACCTTTATGCGCTTGCTTGTGGGCAGAGGTATGAAGGAAGACGCGCTTGCTTCGTTTTTGAAGCCGTCCGTTGATGGGCTGTCATCTCCGTTTGAGATTGACGGTATGAACGAGGCGGTAGCGCGCGTAAAGTTAGCAGTAGAGCGCGGCGAGAAAATATTGGTTTTTGGCGACTATGACTGCGACGGAATTTGCGCCGTATCTATACTTATGCTACATTTGCGCGATAAGGCAAACATAACCTATTTCATTCCCGACCGCGGTCGTGACGGATACGGAATGTCGGTGAGTACGCTTGAAAGAATTATTTCCGCACAAAAGCCAAATCTTGTGATTACGGTTGACTGCGGAATTACTGCCGTTGAAGAAGCTAAGTATCTTAAAGCGCAGGGTATAGACCTTATCGTCACCGACCACCACGAGCCGCAGGCAGAGATACCCGACTGCATAGTCGTAGACCCAAAGGTTAAAAAGAGCGGCTTTTATGAGCTGTGCGGCGCGGGCGTTGCGCTTAAACTTGTCGAGGCACTGTCGAGTAGAGAAGAAGCGTGCAAGTATCTTGATATTGCGGCAATCGCAACAATTGCAGACGTTGTTCCGCTTAAAGACGACAACAGAATTATCGCGTATTACGGGCTTAAACAGATGAGTACTTCTCCCCGCAAGGGTGTGAAGATGTTGCTTGACAAGGACGCAGTTACTTCTCACAGCATTATGTTCCATCTGGCTCCGCGAATGAATGCGGCGGGCAGAATCAACTCCGCAATGAAGGTCGTAGGTCTGTTTTTGGAAACTGACTATTTTATGCTTAAATCGCTTGCGGACGAGCTTGCAAGAGATAACGCGCTAAGACAGGAGCTTTGCGAAAGTACGGTGCGCGAGGCAAAAGAAATGCTTCACGGCGTAGATTTTTCGGAGGTTGGAATTATACTCCTT
>CAMWIB010000151.1 GCA_947174215.1 uncultured Clostridia bacterium | reverse complement strand
TCCAAATACCCTGCTGAAACTGTCTTCAAGCGGCTTTGAAATTGGCAATCACGGCTACCTGCACCGCGACCACGCCAAGCTCACGCACAAACAGAATATCGATGAAATCGCCCTCACCGAGCGTACGATAGACAGCGTACTCGGCGCACTTCCCGATTATGCAAATTGTAAGCTGTTTGCCCCGCCCTCGGGAAGCCTTGGAAGCGCAATGTTTGACGCTTGCAAGGAGCTTGACTACAAGGTCATTATGTGGACGCGCGACACGATTGACTGGCGTGACCACGACGCGAACGTGATTTACGAGCGCGCTATCCGCGATATAAAAGCAGGCGACTTGATACTTATGCACCCCACCGACTGCACAGTCGAAGCTCTGCCCCGCATACTTCAATATATCAAGTCCGCAGGGCTTAGTGCCGACACCGTAAGCAACGTAATTGCGGCGAATTGAAATTGCCGCACACTTCGTGCAATTATTGCTTGCTATCGCCCTCTATCTTTCAACCTTCGTCATTGCGAGGAACGAAGCAATCCAGTTATTATTTATCATTGCGAGGCATTTATGCCGAAGCAATCCAGTTATCATATGTCATTGCAAGGAACGAAGCATTTAGACTTCAAACACTTTATGATGTCATTTCTGGATTGCTTCGTTCCTCGCAATGACGAAAAAAAAGTAAGAAAGCGGTATTCTACCGCTTTCTTTTTTCTATTAAGCTTTATTTTTGCCTGTTGCTGTTTATTGGTTCAACACCAAATTACTATTTCTTCAAATCTCCGTCCGTGCAGTGAACTATATATTTCCCGGTGTTTTTATTCCAGCTATGCATAAGCGACTTATCCTTATCTATTGCCTTCCACTGCTTCATAGTTCCGCCGTAATATATGTGTTCAAGCTTCATACACCCAAAGAACGCTTCACTACCAATTCTTGTCACTGATACAGGTATGCTGACTTTTGTCATATTCACGCACGATTGAAACGTATGCGCTTTTATAAAACTAAATCCTGTTGGCAACGTAACCTCGGCAAGATTCAAACATCCATCAAATGCATATGACTCTATCGACTTAACGCTATTTGGAATTGAAATACTGCGGATATTGGCACAGTCCTTGAATGTATAAATTCCAATATATGTTATGCTGTTTGGCAACACCACGCTTTTCAAACACGTACAACCAATAAAAGTGTTATCCAACTTGCTCACGCCCTCTGGAACAACCAAGTCGGTCACGAGCTTTCCGTTGAGATACAAATTATGCGCATATTGCAATGGGTTGTCCAAAAATAATCCTTCAATGTTGCACCATTGCGCCAAATCTTTGATATGTACTTGTTTCAAATTATAACAACTCCAAAAAACAGCACCATCGAAAGATTTCACGCTTTTACCTATCGTAATACTTTGAAGATTTCTACAATCCTTAAAAGCATATTTCCCAATAGTTTCCACGCCATCGCCTATTATGACATTTTCAATTTCCTCACATTCGTGGAATGCTTCTTTGCCAATACGCTTAACACTGTCAGGAATTACAACATTCGACGAAGTCCAATCTCCCAAAGTACCATTATGAAGTTTATATTGACGATAAAAAGCTCTATCTGGAATTTCCTTCGTACCGTCTGGGACTAAACGCAGGAAGTTAACTTTTATGTTGCGCGCACCCAAATTCCAATTATCTTCCTTCTTAACGACGTCCCATTCACTCGCGGAACCGTCGTACGTTATGCTTAGAGCCGAACAGTTGGAAAACGCCAAACTACCTATACTCTTAATACTGTGCGGAAGAAGAATTTCTTTGAGCGACGAGCAGTATGCGAATGCGTTTGCACCTATGCTCTCCACGTTTTTGCCCATCGTCACACTTTGCAATTTTTCACAAACGCCAAATGCGGTATGTGCAATCTCTGTCACGCTATCGGGAATCACCACTTTCGTGAGATTCTTATTAGAATCAAACGACCATTCTGCAAGCTTAGTCACACCGTCCGGAATTATGATTTCCGTCAGCCAATCACAATCTGTAAACGCTTCCTTGGCAATTATTTGTACACTGCCGTCAGACGGAATCGTACTATTCTTACACGTCGCAATCAGCGTTCTGCTATCTCTGTCTATAAGGCAGTTGTTCACACTGTGGTACCGTGAATTGCCCTGCGCCACCGTTATGCTTGTAAGCTTATTACAACTGGTAAACATACCCAAACCTATACTCGTCACGCCTTGCGGAATGGTTATACTCGCAAGTCCGCTCTTAGCAAAAGCGTGATTTGCAATCTCAATCAAACTTTCGGGAAGCTTTATGCTTGTAAGGCTCTCGCACTTGCAGAATGCATAAGCATCAATTTTCTGTACACCCTTTCCAATGCTCACCAACTGCAAGCTTACGCACTCGTTGAACGCGCCATATTCAATATTCGTTACGCTATCGGGAATTTCAACCTTCATCAGCTTTTTGCATTTGCTGAACGCATTTTTACCAATGCTCGTCACGGTGTCGGGAATTATGGCTTCAACGATGCTCTCATTGTCCTTAAACTGATTTTCCAAAATGCTCGTTATGCCGTAAGGAACAATATATTTTACATTCGGCGTAGGATTATACGCAGGTGCGGGCGCGCTTTGAGCCGCGCCGCCAAACTGCTTTGTAAGTGATTCCAATTGCGCCTTCATCTGCGCGTCCATTTGGGCTTTCATCTGCTCTTGCATTTCCGCTTTGAGCTTAGCCGCCATTTCCGCTTGCTTATCCGTAGGATTGAGTATCGCCTTCACCGCGCTTTTGAGTGATTCCGTAAGAGAATAGTCCGCGCGTATGCCTTGGCAGGTGCGTATCTCGTCGGGCAATGCGTTCTCTTGGAATCCGTCCATAAATATAGGGATAATTGCCTTCGTCTGTGAAGTCGTGGTAGAGAACATCTTAAAACGCGACCATTCGTTTTTCACCCACTGAGATTCAAGATACTCACGCTTCGAGCAAAGCACGAGCATTATCTTCGCCGTATAAAGTGCGTGATAGATATTCGGCTCGTACTCTCTAACAACGATGTTGTTTAGCGACCTCTCGCTGAAAAATACGTTGTAGTCCTTGCTGAGTATGTTGTATAAATCGAACGCTAACTTATACTCTTCCGTCACGCCCTCGCCGTCCAGCTTAGACTTCTTGAAGCAGATAAATATGTCGTACGGCTTTGAAGTGTTCTTTATCGTGCGGCACTTTCTTTTTGCCGTGTACATCTTGTCTACAAGCTCAACGTACGTACCAATATTCTGCGGTGAGAACTTATTCAAGTACTCAATAGTCTTGTTGTAGTTCTCAGACTCCTCAATCTCCGTTGGCGCGATATCATAAAAGGACGGGAACTGCTCGCCTATCTCGTTGCTCTCAAACATAACGCGCTGTTCGCAAAGTAGCAAGTTCCAGTAAACGTCCGCAAGGTTTTCGTCCTTGTACTCTTTGAGTAAATTCTTGTACATAAGCTCCGCTTGTTTGAAGTTGAGGCTTTCTCTGAACGTAGAAGCAACCTGCAAATCGTGATACAGGTTCGCATTGCGCTCGTTCAGCTCGTATACGTTATGACAAGAACGGCACTCGTATTGATTGCCTGACAACAATTCAAGCCTGCCGCCGCAGGTTGGACATTTCTTTTGAATGAATGTAGACATATTCTCCCCTATATAAATA
>CAMWIB010000150.1 GCA_947174215.1 uncultured Clostridia bacterium | reverse complement strand
AGCTGAGATGTAAACGCAATCATCTCGTCGTGGAACTCCGCCGTACAAACCTTTATATCCCTTGCGCCAATCTGCAAGAACAATTCTTTTACGGCTTCACACTTACTCTCATCATTGCTCACGGGCGTGAGTATGACGAACGCGCCCTTAAATAAGTCCGCAAGCGAATTGTCTATTCCGCTGTACTCTCTGCCCGCCATAGGATGAGTGCCGATAAAGCATAGACCGCTATGCTCGCTTTCAAGTCTGTGCATTTCTGCGACCATATCACGCTTATTCCCGCAGGTGTCAATGACGATAGTTCCGTCCTTCAAGAGTGGACAAAGCCTGTTCATTTCCGATATCGCGGCGTTTGGTGTGAGCGCAAAGATAATCATATCGAGCGCGCCAATATCCCCGTCTGTCAGCGCACGCGTATGCGCCAAGACCTCGCTCGCCTTTTCAAGCGCGGCCTTATTGACGTCATAGCCGTACACCTCGTGATTCGTGTATTTGAGAATAGCCTTACCAAGCGACGCGCCAATAAGACCCATTCCGATAATTCCTATCTTCATCAGCCAAGCTCCTTGCCGACTACGGGCAACATGCGCTCAACCGACTTCACGACGTCCTCAAATTGTTCGGGACGCAGTGACTGCGCACCGTCGCAAAGTGCGTGAGTCGGGTCGTTGTGAACCTCTATGATAAGTCCGTCCGCGCCTGCGCCAACCGCCGCCAGACTCATAGGCTTGACGAAGCGCGAGATTCCAAGCGCGTGCGACGGGTCTACTATCACGGGCAAATGCGTACGCTCTTTGAGTACGGGTATTGCAGAAAGGTCAAGCGTATTGCGCGTGTACGTTTCATACGTCCTTATGCCGCGCTCGCACAGAATTACGTTGGGGTTGCCCTCCGACATAATGTACTCCGCACTCATCAGCCATTCCTCAATGGTTGCGGCGATACCGCGCTTTAAGAGTATCGGCTTTTTGAGCTTGCCGAGCTTTTTCAAGAGGTCGAAGTTCTGCATATTGCGCGCACCTACCTGCAAGACGTCCACGTCCTCGAAGTCGTCGATATGCTCCTCACTCATTATCTCGCTGACGATTGGCATACCCGTTTCCGCCTTAGCCTTCTTTAAGAGCTTCAAGCCGTCCACGCCCATACCTTGGAATGAGTACGGCGAAGTACGCGGCTTAAACGCGCCGCCGCGAAGCAACGTAGCGCCCGCTTTCTTCACGGCTTCCGCTATGCCGATAAGCTGTTTTTCACTCTCTACCGAACAGGGTCCCGCTATAATCTGAAAATTCACGCCGCCGAATTTGTGTCCGCTTACGTCTACTACGGTGTCCTGCGGATGGAATTTGCGGTTTGCATTCTTATACGGCTCCTGCACGCGAGTTACGCTCTCGACTATATCGAGCGTGCGCACAAGCTCTATATCCACCTTGGACGTATCGCCTACAAGTCCGACTATCGTGGAATTCGTACCTTCGCTTAGATGTACTTTAAGCCCGAGATTTTCAACCCAGCTTATAAGGTTTTGCATTTGCTTCTTTTCAGGATTCTTTTTGAGAACGACTATCATAAACTTCCCTTTGGGCGTACGCCCGCGTTATATTTGTTTGCAAATCGCTTGCTTTTCAGCCTACGACTCGCCATCTTTATTCTTTTGCTTATCTATTTATAATAATACAATAAGTTTATTATAGCAAGAAAAGACTTGAACCGATTGTGTCAAGTATTTTCCGCATATTTTAATTATATCTTAAAAGATTTTTAATGACAAGCGAAAATCTTTCCCCTACGTTCTCTATTCCTGGCATCGAATACGTTAAGCAAGGCGCACTCTCGTCTTCGGTGCCACGCTGCGCCACGTGGCGCTTAAGCGGTTTATCGGGAATATAAAATTCATTAACTTTCGGATACTTTCCGACTTTCATTAGCTGCTTAAAATCACCTTGATTAAACATGTATGCCCTTAGCTTAGCAATACGTTCGGCGCCATCTCTGCTCCATGCCATCGGTCTCGAGCTTAAACGTGCGGATAGCACGTGCGAGACGTGCCCCTCTGCACTGCAACAATTATTCTTATGTATGTACTGCAGATTGTTCTGAACATAAAGTGCCGAGCTCATTATTTCCTTGCGCCGAGTTCGAGATTGCTCTCCTGCGCAGATCTCTTGCACTATTTCTTTGACCTCACGATCGGCGCCATCATAAATGCTGCGTCGGATCCGCGTCTGCAGCGCTTTCTTTCCACTTGTAATATTTATAAGCGCTTTGTGTAAATGGAATTTATCCAGGTGATACTGCACATGCGGCATAATTCTGATACCGGCTTTTATCCAAGCTGCGCCATCACCCGACAGATGAACGTTCGCCTTGTATGCTCGATAATTAGTCAAGATATAATCCGAGACGTCATTCCAAATTTGATCGGGATCGCTGTCTATTGAGACGAAATAGCGTGGATTTTTCAAAGTGGTTCTTTCTTTTGTGTTTTCTCTTCCCTCATGAACGTAGACCAATTTCATCTCGGCAGGATTGCCGTCATTGAGATGAATATGGTCTTCGTCGGCTTCGATATAAATGTCGGGCACGTTCCACGACGTCTTTGGCGCCGGGGCTTCTATGTCTTTTAACTTCTTGACAAGATTATAGATCGTTTGGCGCGATACGGCATGATCGGAGAGCGCACTCGCCTTGCCAAAGCTCGTCAACGTTGCATCGGAGACGAGCTTCGCTTGCAGATTATTCTCGATACGGCTGTATTTCTCAATTTGCAATAACTCATCGGTAGCAAAAAAGTATCGCCCTTGCTTTTTATCGTAATACAATGTATGGCGCAACCGAACAGAGCCAAACTCCGTGAGCAGATTCCGTTCCTTGTTTCGATTCCGTACGACAATCTGATGCTTATCACGTGCGCTATCAAAGCTCTGCTCTACGGCGCCAAAGATCCACTCAAGCAAACTACAAGCGACACTGTTGAGCGCTCGCTTAGTGTCGCTGACAATATCAGAGAACGTCATATTCTGATTGATACTATTCGCAGCGCACGTGCAAATTTCTTCAACTGCCTGGCGGATTAAATTTTCAACTATCTCGTTCATTTTTCACCTCTCGTATCTAAAAAAGCGGTATCTTTCGACACCGCTTTAATTATCATTACTTGTCGAGCTTACCCGACTTGTTTGACTTGTCAAACAAGTTAGCCCTCGTAATACGCCACATATCCACCGTCAACCGCAGTCCATGCTACTTCTCTCCATTGATCGATACTGAGGTCGGTGCGCTTAAAATGTAATGTTGAAATAATCTGTCCCGACACAGCTCTAAGAGTTAATGTGCCGTTGACTATCTCACTTATAGAAAAATCTTGGAGAGGCAAATAATGCGTATTGCCGACTGCATTTATAAATACCGGCTCGCCTTTTACAAGTCTTGTTTCAATAGAAAATCCTCTGCCATCCGGATGCACAGCCTGAATAGATACCGGATAATAATCATTATCTATTGACGATTTCTGCAAATCAGAAATTGTCATATATAACTGCACGCTGGATTGTCCATCGATATATCCAACATAACCGCCCACATATTTGTTATAATTGTCGGCATCGTTATTACACGCCACGAGCGAGATACAAACAGTACAGACGATGAGAACACAAAGCAAAACTGCAACAATTTTCTTTTTCATAATTGAACCTCAAAAAAAAGTTAAATTTTT
>CAMWIB010000149.1 GCA_947174215.1 uncultured Clostridia bacterium | reverse complement strand
GAACCCCCGACACACGGCTTAGAAGGCCGTTGCTCTATCCTGCTGAGCTACAGGCTCAAAACCTTTCGGCTTTATGCACTCAAAGAGTGAATGGAGCGGGTGATGGGAATCGGACCCACGCAATCAGCTTGGAAGGCTGAGATTCTACCATTGAACTACACCCGCATAAATTGTGCCAAACAGGTTGCCGTGCGCAATAGGCGCAACTGATGCTTGAAAATATTAGCATATTGTAGATTTTATGTCAACAAATTTATCCAATGTTTACAATTTTCGCCGTTATCTTTCCGTCGTATACAGCGGCGAACGCATACGAAGCCATTGAATTTATGGGATAAGAGGGCGAGCCGGGGCAAATGAGCGTTACGCCGTCGTATTCGTCTATGCGCGAGATATGAGTATGTCCGTAGAATGCTACGGTACAATCAAGCTCCTTGGCGCGCATAGCGAGCGGCAGTAAATCGCGCTTGACTGAATAACGGTCACCGTGAGTGATAAGTATTCTTACACCCTCAATTTCAATCACCTTTTCGTCGTCCAATATCCCTTGTACGTCACAATTACCCTGTACTATACGTAGGCGGGGATTGAACAGAACCTTGCCGAGCGAAGACGCGCCGTCCCCGAGGAAGAATACGAAATTTGCTTCATCAATGACGGATAGAAGCTTTTCGGGAAGCGGTGCGCTATGAGTGTCTGAAAACGCGATTATTGTTTTCATATCAGCATTCTTCTTGCAATTTTTTAAGCATAGCGCGAAGTGCGCGACCTCTGTGGCTTACGCTATTTTTCTCTTCTTGGGTGGCTTCTGCAAATGTCTTGCCAAGCTCGTCGGATATAAATAGGCTGTCGTAGCCGAAGCCGCCGTTGCCGCGCTCTTCAAAGCCAATCTTACCTTCAACTCTGCCTTCTGCGAGCAGATACTTTCCGTCGGGATAGCATACTGCAATCACCGTGCCGAAATGAGCGGAGCGGTCGGTCGCAGTGCTGAGATTTTTAAGTAGCAACTCACGGTTCGCCTTGTCGTCGTGTCCTTCGCCTGCATAGCGGGCGGAATACACACCCGGTGCGCCGTTCAAAGCGTCAACCATAAGTCCAGTATCGTCTGCAAGCGACGGCAGTCCGCTTAGTCTTGTTATCTCACGCGCTTTGAGCAGTGCGTTTTCTGCGAGCGTTTCGCCCGTTTCCTCGACGTCTACGTCTATGCCAAGCTCTTTGAGAGAGAGAAGCTCATCGAAGCTGTCGCCGAGTATTGCGCGCATTTCCTGAATTTTATGTTGATTGTTGGTTGCAAGTGCAAGTTTCATATATCTAACCCGTTCAGTTTATTTTTTTATTTGCTATTAAAGCACTGACATAACTTTTTCAAGCGTTATTGAAGTGCTATATGCACTATGATTTATTTATGCTTCTTTTTGTTTTTGCTGTTTTTGCCGCGATAGAATTTATCCTTATTTTGCGCCTTTTTCGCGTTTTGCGAGTGCGCGTTTGATTGCGGTTGTGCGGCGTACGTTTGTATGGACTCCGCCACGTTCATAAAGTGGTCTGCCACACGCTCTGCATTTGATGCGAGTGACATAAATTGTACTCCGATGTCAGAGGTGCAGATACCTTCGTCAAGACGTCTGATATGGCTTTCCTGCATACGGTCGGTGAAGTCGTCGATGCTTTCCTCAATTTCTTTCGCATCGTCAACGACGCTCAAATCGTTGGTGACGTACGCCTTCATAACCTCTTGATAGAGATTGCCGATAAGCTCCTGCATATGGCGAATCTCTTCAATAGCGTCTTCGGAGAACTTCTCGTTTTCGGCATGGAGATTTTCTGCGTACTCGACGATATTTTCCGCATAGTCGCCGACGCGCTCCAAGTCGGTGATGGTGTGGAACGCAGAGGACAGGAATTTGCGGTCGCTTTCGCTAAGCTCTAATTTAGTAAGCTTGATGATGAACTTGACTATTTCCTTATTCAGGAAGTTGAGCTGATTTTCGTTGTTGCGGAAGTTCTCCACTTCGGAGAAGTCTATCTTGCAGATTATGTCGCATGACAGGTCGAAGTTGTGCATAGCAAGCTCTGCCATATTGACGATTTCGTTTTTGGTCTGCTGTACTGCGATAGGGGGAGTGGATAGCAGGTGTTCGTCGATGTAGTATAGGCGTGGTGCGTTTGCGTCCTCGGGTTGCTTCTTGTCGGGAATGATTTTTGTGACGAGCTTAACGAGTAGATTGGTAAGCGGCAGAATGAGTATGACGGTGACTACGTTGAATATCGTATGGAACATAGCCATCTGCGTATTGAGCGCATTCGGGAACATTTTTGCGAATATCGTGCCGAACGTGACTCCGCCTTTTGAAGCTAAGCGAATAATCATTCCGACGAGCATAAACACGATAACGCCTACGACGTTGAAGATGAGGTGTACGAGGGCGGTGCGCTTCGCGTTCGTGCTACTGCCGAAGCCTGCGATAATCGTAACCATACACGAGCCGATGTTTGAACCGAGGGTGAGGTAGATACCTTGGTCTAAGGATATGAGTCCTGAGAAAACCATTGATATTGCGAGTGAGGTCATAACGGACGAGCTTTGCACGATAGCCGTCAGCACCATACCGATGAGAACGAGCAGTAGCGGATTTGAGATTGAAGCGAGGAAGGTTTTTACTGCGTCAAGCTCCGCAAAGACTTCCATTGAGCTACTCATTAAATAGAGTCCGACGAAGAGCATTCCGAAACCTGCAAGTATGCCGCCAATTTTTCTTATAGAGTCCTTTTTCGCAAATAGAGTAATAAATGCTCCAATGCCAGCGAACGCCGAGAATATAACAGTTGTCGATATGGAAGAGCCGAAAAGACCAAGTGCAACGATTTGACCCGTAATGGTGGTACCGATGTTTGCGCCCATTATTACCGTGGTAGCCTGCGCTAAGGTCATTATACCTGCGTTGACGAAACCTATCACCATGACCGTCGTTGCGCCCGAACTCTGAATTGCGGCGGTTGCGACGGTGCCGATACCAACGCCTACGAGTTTACTTTTTGACGTCTTTGCAAAAAGCGCTTTGAGTTTGTTTGAGCCGAGCGCTTCGAGGCTTGAACTCATAAGCTTACACGCAACGAGAAATACGCCGATACCTGCAATCAACATTAGAAGTGAAGTGGCTACCTCGCTTGCGCTCATTCCTTGTGCCGATAAAAGTGAAGTGAACATATATCCTTTATGTATGCCGCGATATACCGTTGGCTATGCGCCGCTAAGCATACGCGTATACGCGCGTTATTTACTTACCCATATTTGCAAGCATATAATAATACTATCAAAATTTTAAGGTAAAGTAAACAATAATCAGAAAACATTATTTCAGTGCGGATATTCTGTATTTGTGCGAGAATTTAATGCGCGAACATCAGAAACACGATATGTGTTCTAATAGTTTATCTATAAAGTGACAGTTGATAGAGAATGATACGGGTTGCACAATATATGGTTAAAAGAATCTAAATATAGTGACTCATATAACGGCGTAATATATGGTACACGATTCGTGTAGACACGATAAGTGTTCTAATTTTCAAAAATTATAGCAAACACAGCGTAAGGCTTAGTATGTGACGTGGTTAAAGCTAAATTTATGATGTTGTTAAAGTTTAATTTGTAAAGCTACGGTGAGAATAAGAATTTTGTAATTGTCGGGTGGATTATGAATTTTTAGATTGGTGGAA
>CAMWIB010000148.1 GCA_947174215.1 uncultured Clostridia bacterium | reverse complement strand
TAGATTTGAATATATGCGGGGGTTGCGTTCGTTGCTATCCTCTTCGAGAGCTTTGAGCGCAAGCTCCATATCCTTCTCCACCTGCAACAGCGAGGTATACGCTTCAAGCACCTCGTCAAGCATGGTCTTTTCCTTGGAATCGTTTGAGGTCTGCTCCAAGAAACCTACCGTCGGATTGCCGCTCGAATATATGCCAAAGTTCTCGTCGCCTAAACCCTTTTCACATTCAAGCTTGCCCGCAAGTACCTTCAAAAGCGTAGTCTTGCCGCATCCGTTCCTTCCGACAAGTGCAATCTTCTCGTTATCGCGTACGGTGAAATTTACCTGCGTAAGCACAGGTATTCCATCATATTCAACCGCTCCGTTTACGATAGATATTTGCATAATGCTTCCCTTTTGACAATCCTTTTTATTACGCGGACTATTAGATTGACATAATTGCCAATTAAGTCAAAGTACCGTCAAGCAATGATGTGTTCGCAAAACATATTAAAGTATCCACCATTAGATTGACGTACCCATCAAACATATAAAATATAACATAACGGCTCGTTTGTTTCAAGCAAATTGCATTTCAAATACGCCATTTGGTATTGATATATGGACTAATGTATATTATACTTAAAATGATAAGTATATTTTTACTATGTTTTAACTATAAAATTTTTTAGGAGGCGACGGTATGAAAAAGAGAATAAAAGTGGTTTTAGCACTGCTTTGCGCAGTAGTTTGCGGACTTCCGCTTATCGCTTGCAATGCGGGCAAATCTACTGCGCTCGGCAAACCGCAACCCGTCGTAGATATTAGCTATAATGAACGGACTGACAGCGACTTCGTTGCGTTTAAGCGCAACGTGGAGCAATTTGCGGCGACTTTTGCGGCGCACGCATACGACGAGTATGAGTCTGACAACAACTTCGCCGTATCGCCTATATCCGTTTATATGGCGCTATCCCTCGCCGCGGAATGCGCAAGCGACGATACCCGTGCGGAACTGCTCTCTGCTCTCGGCGTATCATACGATGCGCTTCAAACGCACTTCTCTACGCTATATCGCTCGCTTGCCATAGAACGCAAACAAGGCGACACTGTCACAAGCGTGCTAAATCTTACAAACTCAATCTGGGTGAACAAAGGGACGCCAGTCAAGCAAACGTGTATTGATACGCTTTCAAACAATTATTATGCATATTCCTATTCCGCAGATTTTGCGAAGGATAATGCTAATGCAAATAAGGCTGTGCGCAAGTTTGTCAAAGACCAAACAAAAGGTCTTATAGATAAGGATTTCAAGCTCGACAAAGATACGCTTTTTACGCTCATCAATACACTATACCTCAAAACCATATGGAATATAGACGGCAAAGATTTGCCATTTGCTCAAAACGAATATACCTTCACCGCAAAGGACGGTACTAAGACTCAAAACAAACTTTTGCAAGGCTACTATAATGGCGGACGCGTTTTCGAAACGGATACCTATTCAACGTTCTATACGTCAACCCACAACTGGTATAAAATCAAGTTCATTCTTCCAAAAGACGGCTACAACGTGGACGACGTGTTTACGGCAGATAATATAGCGGCGGTCAACGCTATAACGGATTACAATTCTTACGATAAGGAAAACAATGTTTATTACGAAACGCGCTGCATCTTCCCCGAATATAAGTGTAGCTATGACGGCGATATTATGTCGGTATTAAAGAATAAGTTTGGCATAAACAAGCTATTCATCAATCCCGAATACACCTCGGATGGGTGCAACCTATCTACGCTGACCGATACTCCCAGCTTCTGCACCGCAATACAGCACGTAACCAACTTGACCGTCAATAAAAAAGGTATAGAAGGCGCGGCAGTAACGGTTATGATAGGACCAACGAGTGCGCGCCCTGCGGAAATAAAGCTTGATTTCGTTATCGACAAAGCATTTGGATTCATTATCACTGACAGTGATAACGTAACGCTCTTCTCCGGCGTAGTAAACAAAATATAAACAGGACGATAACGTTCGCAGTATAACAATACTTGCAATACAACTACGTTTACCGTACGACAATGTTTACAGCCCAATGAAATACGTTGAACATTGCATTATTGCATATGGCTTTTGCTACTTGGTATTAGGCTTCCAAATTTGCAATTCTGTATAAAGCTATCAAATTATATCCATAATAAAACTAACCCGATTGAATCGGGTTAGTTTTATTATTAAAAGATTTTCCTATTATCAGCCGTTATAGCGGTCAAGGTTGGCGCGGATTGCTTCGATAAGGCGCTTTTCAGCAGAAGCCTTCGTATCTCTTGCGACCTTCGTGCAGACTGACGTGCTGTAAAGTTTGGCAAGGTCGTCTACGAGGTTTTTAAGGTGTATAGTGTCGAGAATGTTCTCAGAACCGCAAAGCTCCTCTGCGTTGGTTGCCGGTGCTACGGTCGTCGGTTTGGACGTTGACGTGTTCAAGATGTTTGTTTCCATAGAAATATCTCCTTATATTTTATTTGATTGAACTTAGTGCTATTCTGCCCGCTCGCAAAATGAGTAACAGCTTGCATAGCGTGTATTCGTTGTTAGCGTTACAATATATGTTGGACAAGTCCCAAACTTTCATATTTTCACTATAAAAACTCACGATTAGAAAATATACTGTTAAGAGATTCTCTACAAAAGCATATTGCTTCGCTATATGTCGAAATATGAGCGCGTTTAGCTATGTCATAATTAAACCGCGTTTAACTACATCGCAATTTGCCATATTTAGATGTGTCCGAAATCAACCACTATGACGTCATAATATAAATAAAAAAGTACGAACGCACTATATTGCGTTCGTACTGTTATTAGCTTACTTTTATACCTAACTAATTCTTTTTCTTCTCAGTACGGCGTTTATCATTGATTATTTCAAGTGCCGCTTCGTCTATCAGAGAAATGCCCTCTTCCTTTGCTATCTCCACCATTTGCGTAAGCGCGGCTTTTAGAAATATGCGCGGAATCTTCACAAGCTTTGCACATGCCTCCGCCGTAAATTTGACGGATGGGTCGATACGTTCTGCAGCGTATATTACCGACTTAACGTCGCCCTCTCTCGCGGGAATCTTTTCAGGCATGGGCTTTACAAACTTGGAATACCAGAAATTCGTGCTGTCACGGTATCCGTAATCTACGGGTACGCTCGGGAAACTCTTTGCCTTTACGCCGTTT
Source organism: uncultured Clostridia bacterium (assembly GCA_947174215.1). Lineage (GTDB taxonomy): Bacteria > Bacillota > Clostridia > Christensenellales > CAG-917 > CAG-475. The sequence continues at coordinate 548 of CAMWIB010000148.1, read as the reverse complement.
ATGATAGCGTCGTAATATTTGGGCTTCATATAAATTTTGTCTATCTTCAATATGAAGTGCGCGCCGAATTTGCTCGTTATTCCATTAAAGTTCCTGTACGGCGGCTCGTAGCCTTCAAGCTGACCAGCCTTATCTTCAAACGCATTCTCCAAGCTATCGTCCCAACTGCACTCGAACACCTGAAAAGCCTCTTGCACAATTTGTGGTCTGTCGCCGCCGAGATGACTGTCCTTCAAATTGAAAATACAGTTTTTCATCTTCTCTTCCGTGGTATCCCCCGGGAAGCCAAGCCTTACCGCCTCTTTGAAATACTTGCGGTCGTCAGGTATAAAATTCAGCGAACACTTCTTTGTGCGCAGTATGTTCTGCGCCGTATTGGAACTATTGCGGCACTCCAAAATCATCGCGTAATAGTCCTTACCCGCTATGTAGTACGGAAAGCACAGCGAATACGCACCAAGGTTCGTCTGTCCGCTCTCAGCCACCGTCCCGACAAGTATCGTAGGCATAGGGAAAAACGCTGACGTTTGATAAAAGTTGTCTACTAT
>CAMWIB010000147.1 GCA_947174215.1 uncultured Clostridia bacterium | reverse complement strand
TACGCGAAATCGCTTAGCGGCTTCATCTCCGTATATGACGAGAACATCGATATAGCTCTCGACATTGACGACGTTTTCTATGAAGACCTTACAGGCCGCCCCGTAGTTGCAGGCTCCGAAGGCAACCTTTACATATTTGCAACGGACAGCGGCAAACCGTATATGACGGTATGCAATGCTACAAGCGGAAATATAAGCGAGCATCTTGATATGAGCTGCTACGTCACGAAGGCGTTTATCGGCGACGTAATTTACGCGCAGGTAAGCACTGCAAGCGGAGGCGACAGCGAGTACAACATCTTCGGCATAGACAAGACGAGCGGTGAAATTCTCTTCGTTTCTGAAATCGTTCCCAACGATTTTTACGCGGTCGGCAATAAGCTGTACACAATCGAAGGCAAAAAGATTGTGATATACAACCTCAAATCAGACCTTAGCGGCTTCGAACCCGACACTACGATAAGTATGGCGGGCAACGACGCGCATCACCTCGACCAGCCGTATGACATAGTAAGCCTTGGCGAAACGCTCGTCGTAGCGGACGGAAGCAACAGCCGCTTGGGATATATCGACTCTACGCGCACGCTAAGAGGCTTAAACCTTGACGCAAGCCCATTGAAGCTCACCGTGGGCGACGATAGCGTATATGCTCTATGCGCAAATAACACAATCATCAAGGTTTCGGATATGCAGGTCGTTCAGACGTGGAACTTGAACGAGCTTAACGTAAGCGGTAGCGTGGTTGACATTCTGTATCTTGACAAGCTGTACATACTCACAAATAGCGGACTCTATACAGTGCTTGGCAACACGCCGCTTAAACTCGCAAGTGTAGACGGCGGTAAGCGCATAGCCTGCGCAAATGACGGCACGCACCTCTATGTTCTCAAAAACAACGGCGTAGTTATGATGAACAAGAGCGGAAACACCGTTATGACTCTGACGGCAGAGCTTGACGGTGCAACGGACATTGCAATCGACTACGCAGGACAGGTTTTCGTACTCTATCAGGATAAGGTTCAGCAGTATGCAAACAGAATCACTTCCTTTGAAATGGTTGACGAAACTGTACTTAAAACGGAATCAAATTCCATTCGAGTGAGCGCAAACTCTGCATACCTTGACGGTGAGAATCTGTATTTCACCGCTGACGAATGCCTTATCGGTAAGTTGGAAGTGAATAGCACAACAAAGGACAGCTATACTTTTGAGGAATACGCGCCAAGCGCAAACGAAATCTACTATTTTGCAAAATTGAAGGAAGGAGTTGTTTCCTACACCATTCCTTGTGACGGACGCGTTGACGGCATAACCTCAGCGCCCAAAGACACGCTTATAATGTTGAAAAACGCGAGCGGCTTAGGCGACGGCTTCCGCTACGCATTGCTTGACGGAAACATATTCATAGTCGTAGAAAACGACTTTGACAACGTACAGGTTGCGGAGGTAGTAGGCACGTATTCTGCAAAATGCGAAACCACTCTTTACGCACTTCCCGATATTGACGAGGGTAAGCTCACGATAGCTGAAAGAACGCGCTTCTCCGCCGTATCCGATTGCGCGGACTATGACGGCGGCGTATGGATGAGAGTGAAATACGCTGATAAAACGTACTTTGTAAAATCCGAGAACTGTGAAAAGATAAGCGACGACCCGATTCCACCGAACCCACTACCGGACGAGCCGACAGAAAAGACGCTCTACGGCAAGGCTAAGGCGACGAGAGGCGGCGGTCTTGTGAGCGTATACTCCGCGGCAAGCGTGGAATCCCCCGCCCTCAAACAGATTGTGGACGGCACGGACATTGAGATTCTTGAACAGCTTGATGAGTTCTATCTCGTACGCACGAAGGACGACGTGGTTGGATATATGCACAAGGACGACGTCAAGATTGGCGGATTGACAAACGTACAGATTATCGCAATCGTGCTTGCAATATTCGTCGCGCTCACGGGTATCTGCATATTCGTCGTAATTGAAATCACAAAGAAGAAGCACGACACCGAAAACAACAAGCAGAAGCAATAAGTAACACTTAAACGGTTTTCAAACAAGTAAGCGATTACGTTCAAATAAACCGTTTTCAAAATTAGAACTGATATAAACAATAAGGGCGCCGCAAGTAAGTGCGATGCCCTTTCAATTATAAGAATTTACAAATCAGTTGGATAAAACACGGAAGCTACATAAGCGAATTCACGCTCAGCTTTGCTGTTATCCGCGCACGTGCTTAATGCCCTCCCAATATTTATCATACTGATTGATATACTTTTCAAGTATGGCGATAGCCTCGTCGGCGGTTTTTACGCCGAACACCTTATCCTCTTCGATATTCTCATAGCGCACACGGTGGTCCATACGCTCGCCAGCTACCTTACTGCTCCAACCATCGCCGTCCTCGTAAGCGAGCATAAGCCTTTTAAGCGACCAAGCAAACGCTATCTCGGAAAGCGTACCCGCGCCACCGCCGACGGCGATAACCGCGTCGGAGTTTGCAACAATCACGTTCCTGTATATATCAAGACCTGTCGCTATAACAATATCCGCAAGACCGTTTGACTTCGTCCTGTCGTACACTGGCAGAAGCGCAATCGTATCGCCCTCCTGATAGAACTCTGACGCACGCGCACCCTCGAACGCCGCCTGCATAACGCCGCCCAAGCCGCCTGACACAACCCTATAACCGTTATCGACAAGAGCCTTGCCCATCTCGAATGCAAACTTAAAATTCTTACTGTCGCGCTCGACGTAGTTGTCACCGATTATAGATACAATCTTTTTCATAAACACCTCTAAGCGTATATTTCATCATATGTATGATACCACGGCTTTTGGTTCATTTCAATATGCAATTCTTTATTAAATAGAATTTTATCGGCATAAATTGAAGCTTTACGGTAAAGATTCGGCAAAATCAAAGCTTGTCGCATACTTATATTTTTATAGACACAGATATATTGCAACCCTAAAACGCATACAGCGTATACTGATATACTCAAACCGCGAGGTAAAGCTATGATAGACTACGACAAATTGCTAAATCCAACCGCGAGGGATATTCCGTCGTCTGGCATAAGAAAATTTTTCGGTATTGCCGCAGGCAGAAAAGGATGTCTTTCCTTGGGCGTTGGCGAACCCGACTTTGCAACGCCTACGATATTCAGCCGTGCGGGCATAAACAGCATAAACGCGGGCAAAACCCACTACACCGCAAACGCGGGATTGCTTGAACTAAGACAAACCATATCCAAATACACAAAGCAATTCATCGGCGTAGATTACAGTGCGGAAGACGAGATTATAATTACCGTCGGCGCGTCCGAGGGCTTGGATGCGGCGTTTCGCTCCATATGCGCAATAGGCGACGAGATTCTCATACCCGAACCCTGCTTCGTATGCTACGCCCCTCTCGTGTCGCTATGCGGCGGCGTACCCGTTCCGATTGACTGCAAAATTGAAAATGAATTCAAACTCACTCCCGAGGAACTGCAACGCAAAATCTCGCCCAAGACCAAGGGTTTGATACTCGCCTATCCGAACAACCCAACGGGAGCAATAATGGACGAGAACGACCTAAAAAAACTCGTTCCAATAATTGAAAAACACAACCTTATCGTTTTCAGCGATGAGATATACGGCGAGCTTGTTTACGACGGCGCAAAGTTCACTTCCATTGCTTCGATAGGAAATATGCGTGAGCGCACTATTATTGTCAGCGGCTTTTCAAAGTACTTTGCAATGACGGGCGGGCGACTCGGCTACGTC
>CAMWIB010000146.1 GCA_947174215.1 uncultured Clostridia bacterium | reverse complement strand
GTATCAAAGTGCCTTACACTGTCACCGCCTATAAGATACACGATATCGCCGTACTTCTCTTTGAGTAGCGGCAAAACCTTATACGCGCAGTTGTCCGTACCTCTTTGATACTCAATATCGTCGATAACAAAATCTACGCCGCTAAACGCCTTGCGAATAAGCGAGCAACGCTCATCAAAGCTAAGATAGCCAGCACTCTTGTGCGGCGGCTGATATGTTGGAACGATTACGAGTCTATCCGCGCCTAACTCCGCTAACGCGGCTTTGCAGATATGAACGTGTTCCTCGTGCGGCGGGTCGAATGCTCCCCCGAAAATCAACGTCTTTGCCATATTTATATTATACCTACAAAGCGACTCATTTTCAAGACATATTGAAAATATGTTTTTCAGTCCATAGAATTGGCAAGAATATAGCTATGGCAAAGACGATAGATTACATTGCGCTGACGATAACCGTGCTTCTACTCACCTTCGTATGGTCAACGCTGCTTTTCAAAAACTGGATAGTATCCATTATATTTACGGTAGCGTTCACTGCGGCGCTGATTCTTACAGTGCGATTTCTCCTATCAAAGCGCGACCGCCCTTATACATACGACAGGCTCGCCTTGGAGTTTTCCATTAAAGGCAACGGCTACGTGGTAGACCTTCTAAAAAGCGTTCTTAAACACGGCGTAGTTGACAGCGGCGCAAACTTCATTCTGCTTGAAAAATGCCTTATCATATCGGCTGTCAAGTTCTCAATGCTATCCATATCGGATATGGGAAGTATATGCGCATTGGCGGGCAAATACAGTGGAAAGCGCGTATACGTCATTGCTCGCGGTATTGACAGGCGCGCCTATTCAATCGTACAGCTTGAAAACGTGAACTTCACGCTTGTAAAAGTCAAGACGATTTACAAATTTCTTCATAAGCACCATGCACTGCCCGACTTAAAGCCTATTAAGAGTAAGTTTTCAATACGCGCGTTTATCGACGCAATGTTCTGCCGCTCAAACTTTAAGTCGTATTTATTTTCGGGCGCAGTGCTAATACTCGCGTCATTTCTGACTCCGCTGAAAATCTACTATATCGTGCTTGGAAGCATATCTCTACTGTTTGCAATACTCACGCTTACGCCGCTTGGCAACGGTACTATGTTTTCTATACGCGTGATGGACGAGCTTGAACAAGCGGCGGCTATTAAGGATGACCAGATGTCAATAGACGAAATTTCATACGACAAGTAAAACAACTACGCTTATTAAGCGTAGTTATTTAATATTTAATAAATTGCAATTGAAATCTCATTCAAGGCAAAGAGTCGTTCGTGTCAACCGCATAAACAGCTGTGTCACACAAAGGCTGTCTGTGTCAAGCGCAAAGACTGCTGTGCCAAGCACAAATCCGTCAATCTACCCACTCAAATTCGATATCTCCGATAATAACCGTGTCGCCCTCTTTCATACCGCGCTTTTTAAGCTCGGAGATAACGCCTCTGTCTTTGAGTACCTTCTGGAAGAATGCAAAGCTGTCATCTGAGGATATAGTGACGTTCTGTATAAGGAAGTCCACAAGTCCGCCGTCAACAAAGAACGAGCCGTCGGGAAAGCGTGATATCGTGAACTTCTGGTCGGCTTTTTCTTCAAGCTCGAAGTCCTCGTCAATCTCGATACGCGCAGGCGGCGGAAGCTCGTCAACCTTCGCCTTTATAACTTTAAGCAGCTCGTCTATACCGTCCCTCGTAAGTGAAGATATAACGTACAGCTTCTCGCCCGTCATCTCCTCGAATCTCTTGACTGCGGAATCGTCAAGCATAAGGTCGGATTTGCTTGCAACGACAATCTGCGGAATCTCTGCAAGCTTTTCACTGTGCGAAGCAAGCTCGTTGTTTATCTTTTCAAAGTCGGACACAGGGTCCCTTCCCTCGCTTCCGCTTATATCGACGATATGCACAATTACGCGTACGCGTTCAATGTGGCGAAGGAAATAGTGACCTAAGCCCGCGCCTTCGCTTGCGCCCTCGATAAGCCCCGGAATATCCGCTATAACGAAGCTGTCGTCATACATCTGCACGACGCCGAGGTTTGGACTGAGCGTTGTAAAGTGATAGTTTGCAATCTTCGGGCGCGCGGACGTAAGCACGCTGAGTAGCGTAGATTTACCCACGTTCGGGAAGCCCACCAAACCTACGTCTGCTATGGTTTTAAGTTCAAGCGTTACGCGGTGTTCATCAGTCTTTTCGCCGAGCTGTGAAAATGAGGGCGCCTGCCTTTTTGCATGAGCAAACCTGTTGTTACCCTTGCCCCCTCTTCCGCCTTTGAGTGCAACGAATGTTTCGCCGTCTTCAAACAAATCACAAACGACCTTTCCGCTATCCGTATCGCGCACGACCGTACCCGTCGGAACCTTTATATATAGCGGCTCTGCGGACTTACCCGTGCAGTTCTTTGCCTCGCCGTTGCCGCCGTTTTGCGCGCGGTAAAATTTTTGAAATCTGAAATCAATCAGGGTGTTCATATTCTTGTCCGCGACAAAAATTATGTCACCGCCGTTGCCGCCGTCGCCGCCGTCGGGTCCGCCGTTAGGAACGTACTTTTCACGGTGGAAGGAAACCTTTCCGTCACCGCCGTCGCCCGCCTTTATAATAATCTTTACGTAATCGAGAAATGCGTCCATCATATGTATATTCTTCCTTATTTTTACCTTTTTATATAGTCGCTGAGCATTGCGCTTGCCGCTCGCTTACCAGCGCCCATTGCGAGTATAACCGTAGCCGCACCAGTAATCGCGTCGCCGCCAGCGTATAGTCTGTCTATATTCGTACGCCCGCACTCATCAGCACATATAGTACCTTTGTTCGTGACTTCAAGCGATGGCATACTGTTCTTGATGATTGGATTTGGTGACGTGCCAAGCGCGACGATAACCTCGTCACAGTCGATATCAAATTCGCTCCCCGCTATCTCTACGGGCTTTCTTCTGCCGCTTGCGTCAGGCTCGCCAAGCTCCATACGCACGCACCTGATTCCGCACACGCTTCCGTTATCGCCAAGTATCTCTATTGGGTTTACAAGGAAACTGAAAACGACTCCCTCTTCCTCCGCATGGGCTATCTCCTCTAATCTTGCAGGCATTTCCGCGCGGCTTCTGCGATACACCAAATGCACGTCCGCACCAAGCCTGCGCGCGGTTCTTGCGCTATCCATAGCAACGTTACCCGCACCAACTACGACAACCTTACCACCGCGATTCAGGGGAGTTATTGCACCGTTCTCATACGCTTTCATTAGGTTGACTCTCGTGAGATACTCGTTTGCGGAGTATACGCCGTTTAGATTCTCTCCCTTTACTCGCAGGAAGGAAGGCAGTCCCGCACCCGAGCCTATGAACACGCTATCGTATTCGGCAAGCAATTCGTCAATAAAAATCGTCTTGCCGACAACCACGTCGGTCACGATATTTACGCCAAGCTCGCTGAGTCCGTCAATCTCTTTCTGCACGAGTTCCTTTGGAAGCCTAAACTCAGGTATTCCGTATACGAGTACGCCGCCCGCTTTGTGTAGTGCCTCGAACACAGTCACATTTGCGCCTGCGCGAGCGAGGTCCGCCGCGCACGAAAGTGAAGCAGGTCCAGAGCCAACGATAGCGACCTTCATATCCGCATACTTTGAATCGGACACATTGCAATCGTTCTTAAAGCCGTTTTCAAAAGCCCAGTCTGCGGTATATCTTTCAAGATTGCCAATCGCAACCGAACCGCCAAGCTTTACACGGCGTACGCAATATTTCTCGCACTGGTTTTCCTGAGGGCATACTCTGCCGCAAATTGCAGGCAGGTTGTTGTCGCC
>CAMWIB010000145.1 GCA_947174215.1 uncultured Clostridia bacterium | reverse complement strand
CTTATCTACGATACGCTTTTGCTTGATGTATTTCTCTGCAAACTCGCGGCAGGTTTGCTCCTCAAAATCGTCGTCGACGATATCTGCAATCATATTGTCAACAATGGCCTTGTCAATTCCCTTTTCTACGGTCAACTTATAGGCTATTTTTTTCACGCCGTATCTGTGCTTGTTGAAGGTCAGATAACTGCGCACGTACTCCCCGTCGTCCACGTAGCGATAGCCCTTTGCCTTGTCTATTGCAAATTCCACTTCGTTTTTGTGATAACCCTTTTCGTAAAGCTTATCCCTACACTCCTTTTCGGAGCGCTGACATATGGCAAGATATGCAACGAGCGCATTGTATGCTTCACTCGCTCTCTTTTCGTCAAGCGGAAACTCCAACTCACACCTCACAAAAAAAATTCTAATTATATCAAAATCAGATATCTAATCGGCTGAAATACGAATCTTTGGCAGTTTCAAAGTATTTACGCGTTACAGCTTCTCGTAATATACGCCGTCATCTACTGACACCGTCGCTCTGCCCGCGGTAAGCTCACAAATGCTGTCCGTAAACCTTTCCACGTCGCAAGCGGGAACGAAAATCTTTGCTCTTACGTTATCGTCGTATTCCACGCTATCGACTTTGCACAGACTGCTTCTCGTCAGCTTGTCAATCAGCGCGTAATGCGAGTAGCTCGCACTGACGTCAAGCAGTTTGCACGCCTGTTTTTTTGATACGACCGCCGCCCGTACCGCGTCCGCCGCCGCACCCGAGTACGCGCTCACAAGCCCGCCCGCGCCCAGCTTTATGCCGCCGAAATATCTCGTAACTACGATTGCCGTCTTGACGAGTCCTTGCTTTTTAAGCACGTCAAGTATGGGTTGCCCTGCCGTGCCGCTCGGCTCGCCGTCATCGCTGAAACGAGTCGCGTTGCCGAACTCGTCGGATATATACGCATAGCAGTTGTGCGTTGCGTCGGGATATTTTTTGCGCACCGCGCGTACGAACTCCTCCGCGCCATCGCCGTCAAGATCGCCCTTCACCGTCGCAATAAATACGGAGTGCTTTATCTCACTCCGTACTTCAAATTCACCGTCTACAAAGCTGTACGAGTTCACTCGACCGTCACCTTAAAGAAGTTCTTCTTGCCCTTTTGAAGCACGAAGCCACTCAACAACTGGCTATCCGTCACGCAAGCGGCGATATCCGCAATCTTCTGACCGTCAACGGAAATTGCGCCACCCTGAATGAGCCTCTTGGCTTCGCCCTTTGACGCGACCTTCGCAACGTGTACGAGAATATCCGCAACCTGAGTCATTCCCACGGGAATGGTTGCCGCAGGCATATTTTCGCTGTCGCCCGAGAACGCCGCCTTGACCTTTGCGATAACCTCGTCCGCAACGCCCTTTCCGTGTACCATAGCGGTAAGCTCATAGGCAAGTCTTTCCTTTGCCTTGTTCATACGCTCGTCGTTGTACTTGGTAAGCGCCGCAATCTCTTCAAGCGGCAGGAAGGTAAGGTATCTGAACACCTTCTCTACGTCCGCGTCCGCGATATTGCGCCAGTACTGGAAGAAGTCGTAAGGTGAGGTCTTTTCCGCGTCAAGCCACACTGCGCCCTTCGCGGTCTTGCCCATCTTTATGCCCTCTGCGGTCGTGAGCAACGCAAACGTAACGGCGTACGCCTCTTTCTGCTCCTTACGGCGTATCAAGTCCGCACCCGCAAGCATATTCGACCACTGGTCGTCACCGCCGCATTGAAGCACGCATCCATACTTGCGGTTGAGTACGAGGAAGTCGTACGCCTGCATAAGCATATAGTTGAATTCAAGGAAAGTGAGTCCCTTTTCCATTCTCTGCTTATAGCACTCCGCCGTAAGCATACGGTTGACAGAAAAGCTTGCGCCGACCTCGCGCAGGAAATCAACGTAGTTAAGGCTAAGAAGCCAATCCGCGTTGTTTACGAGTATTGCCGCATTCTCGCCCTCGAAGCGCACGAACCTCTGCATCTGCTTTTTGAAGCACTCTACGTTGTGATTTATGGTTTCGGGAGTCATCATAGAGCGCATATCCGTTCTGCCGCTCGGGTCGCCTACCATAGCCGTGCCGCCACCGATAAGAATGATGGGACGGTGTCCTGCATCCTGCAAACGCTTGGCAACTATCATCTGCATAAAGTGTCCGACGTGCAAGCTGTCCGCCGTCGGGTCAAAGCCAATATAAAAGGATTGCGAGCCGCTGTCTAAAAGCTTTTTCAACTCGTCCTCAAATACAACCTGCTTCAAAAGTCCGCGCTCGTTGAGCATATCTATTACGTTCTGCTTAGCCATATAAAACTCCAATGCTTTAATGTGAAGATTATATCACACGTTCACCGTCTTTTCAACCGAATATCAACCTATTTTTCCGCACAACAATATTGAACAAGTTTGTTATTTTTATTGATAATTGTTTTAGAGTATGGTAATATAATCAAAGAATTTATTAAGGAGGTTTTCCTATTGCGCTTTCGCATAAGGAAAGAAAGACTATGCAATATTCACGCGAAATCGACGAAATGTGTTGCGTTGCAAAAGGTCCAAACCACGGTCCTGCACCCATACCCGAAGAGGGCAAGTGGGTTCAAGCCAAAGAGATTAAAGACATCAGCGGCTTCTCTCACGGTATCGGCTGGTGCGCTCCTCAACAAGGTGCGTGCAAGCTCAGCCTCAACGTAAAGAACGGCATCATTCAAGAAGCCCTCGTTGAGACAATCGGTTGCTCCGGTATGACCCACTCCGCGGCTATGGCGGCTGAGATTCTTACGGGTAAAACCATTCTCGAAGCCCTCAATACAGACCTCGTATGCGACGCTATCAACACCGCTATGAGAGAACTGTTCCTGCAAATCGTTTACGGCAGAACGCAATCCGCTTTCTCCGAGGACGGTCTTGTCATCGGCGCAGGTCTTGAAGACTTGGGTAAGGGTCACAGAAGCCAAGTAGGCACGATGTACTCCACTCTCTCCAAGGGTCCCCGCTATCTCGAAATGGCTGAGGGCTACGTCACAAGACTCGCTCTTGACGAAAACAACGAAATCATCGGTTATGAGTTCTGCCGCCTCGGTCAGTTTATGGACGCTATCAAGAAGGGCGTCGACGCAAACGAGGCTCTCAAAGAGAACACCAAGACTTATGGCAGATTCAAGGCTGAGGACGGCGCGGTCAAGTGGATTGACCCTCGCAAGAACTGATAGGAGGTCACAAAAATGAGTGTTACGTTTGAAGGTTACGAAAGAAGAATAGAAAAAATCAACAAGACCCTTGCGGCTTACGGCATCAAGAGCCTTGAAGAAGCAAAGCAACTCTGCCTCGAAAAAGGTATCGACTGCGAAGCAATCGTAAAGGGCGTTCAACCCATTGCTTTTGAAAATGCTGTTTGGGCTTACACCGTCGGTTGCGCTATCGCTATCAAGAAAGGCTGTGCAAACGCCGCTGACGCCGCAGAGGCTATCGGTGAAGGACTTCAATCCTTCTGCATCCCCGGCTCCGTTGCCGAGCAACGTAAGGTCGGTCTTGGTCACGGCAATCTCGCCGCTATGCTCTTGAAGGAAAGCACCAAGTGCTTCGCTTTCCTCGCAGGTCACGAGTCCTTCGCGGCGGCTGAGGGTGCTATCGGTATTGCAAGAACGGCAAACAAGGTAAGAAAGACTCCTCTCAAAGTCATTCTCAACGGCTTGGGTAAGGACGCGGCTTTCATCATCTCCCGTATCAACGGCTTCACCTACGTACAAACCAAGATGGACTACTTCACCGGCGAAGTGAAGGTCGTCAAGGAAACTCCGTACAGCAAGGGCGAGCGTGCGGCGGTCAGAGTTTACGGTGCGGACGACGTCACCGAG
>CAMWIB010000144.1 GCA_947174215.1 uncultured Clostridia bacterium | reverse complement strand
TAATTATATAGCAAGTGTTAAAGACTAAACTCTTGCTTGAAGTGAGGTGTAAAATGAGTAAAAATCTTATTGTCTATTTTTCACACACAGGTGAAAACTATGTAAACGGTGCGATAAAAAATTTGGTTAAGGGCAATACCGAAATCGTTGCCGAGATTATACAGCAAGAAGTCGGCGGCGACTTGTTTGAAATTATTCCTTTGCATGAATACAACTATGACTACTATAAGTGTATCGAAGAAGCTAAGCGCGAGCTGAATAAGAACGCCCGCCCTGCAATAAAGGAGTGTAATTTGAATATTGCCGAATATGACACGGTGTATCTTGGCTATCCGAACTGGTGGGGAACGTGTCCTATGTGCGTGTTCACTTTCCTTGAACAGTACGATTTTACCGGCAAGAAAATTGCGCCGTTCTGCACGAACGAGGGTAGTGGAATGGGTTCAAGCGAGGGCGATATTAAAAGACTCTGCAATGGTGCAACTGTTTTGAAAGGTTTACCTGTCCACGGCGCGGAAGCAAGCCGTTCTGGAAAGAAAATTTCAAGCTGGCTGAGTGAAGTGTCCAAATAATTATTTGGGTTGATAATTGCAATTTGAAAATTACTACCGCAATATAAAAAACAGCAGTTTGGGAGTTTGAATCCAAACTGCTGCTTTTATATTTTCAATAAATTTATTTAATTTATGATTTATTATTTTGTGAATATTGCAGAATTAAATTTCATTGCCGTTTTTATCCAAATTCGAATTTCCGTAAAAACAGTGTATGAAAAAATCATCGTTCACGTCCAAATTCCAATTTTCACCCGTGCTGACATTACTGTTACTCATCCATTCGGATTTTGACCCCAAATAATATATCCATGGTATATCGCAATTAGCGTATGCATATGCTCCAATTTGAACAAAAGAACAATTGAGAAAGAAATGTATTCCATCTTTTGCGTTATAGAATGCATAGTCGCCTATATAAACAAAATCTGGGAACGATGTTAATGTTACAGTACCGAAATAATCATTAAATGTTATTTGAGAACAATTATAAAAAGAGTATTCTCCTATATAATTAACGATTGCCATATTTATACTAACTGATTTAAGATTATAACAATCCTTGAATGCATTTCTTTCAATTGCCGTGACATATTTGCCGTGATAAATTTCAGGGATAATAGCCTCTTCTATATTATTATTCTTACATGTTATTGAGTAGGTTCCCGTCGGTAGAAGAGTAAACTCAAAATTTTTGTCAAGCTCAGCATAAAAGGCGTTGGAATAATCATAGATAATTTCGATATTTTGAGGTGGCATATATGAGTTTTCGTTAATCATGACATCGTTTGCGCCAAAAAAGCTATAACTGGATGATATTGATTCTGTTAAAGCAGGCAATAATTTGTCGCCCTCTTTTAGTTGTATAGTTTTTAATTCAGTTCCAAGTGCATCAGCATATCTATGTTTTATTGTCACTGTATATTCAGTTGGATTGTCCCAATTTGCATAATAGGTTGTGTTTTCCCAAATGCGGGAGTCATCGTCAAAACGTTGTCCATCTACGCTTTTGTAGCCATATGGCGTAGTGTACCAACCCATGAATGCGTAGCCTTCTGTGTGCGTAGGGGTGGTAGGTTCATCAAGTTTATTTCCGATTTTTATCTTCTTGATATCATTCTTTCCATCGCCGCCGTTCAAATCAAACGTGACCTTTGCCTTGTCTGTGTTTATATCGTATTTTACAAGTGACACACGCTGGTATTCAACCATGTTTTCTTTATCGTCACCTATGAACAGAGTTTTATATCCATGTTTTGTGGAATAAAGGAAGTCTTCGGATATTTTGCCGAGATACTCGTCCTTGACCGTAAATGTAAGCTTGTTACCCGAGGTTTTCCAAGTTCCATTTTCTTCATAGCTATAACCAAACTCATCAGTGATATAGCCAACGTAGTCCGTTGCGGTGAAGCTGTAAAAATCGTTTGGATTGTTCACATTGACATAGATACCACGAATGCCTACGAGCGTTGACATTAGAGTAATAAATGCAATCAGCAAAAGAGCGCCCGCGAACAGTATTATCCAATGCTTTTTACACCAGTCCCAAGCGGCGGACTCTCCAATTTTGTGGATTATTAGCGATGCTTTTTCGCTAAATGATGATTTAGACTGTTGAAAATTATTTTCTTGTTGCAAGTTATTTTTTGCCTCTTGCGATACGGCATAATGTGATTGCAATTCGTTTTGCGTTTGTGTTGATACTCGCTGTTGGGCAAGCTGTAATTTTGCAAGTTCCTTTTCTGCCTCAACAACGGCAAGACGGGCTTTAAGAATTTCAATCTCGCTATTTGCATTTTGTGACCCGGTCTGTTGTGTCTGCTCAATTTCTTGTGTTGGCTGTTGTGTTTCGGGCAGAGCGGCTTGCACTTCTTCTGTTTTGACCTTGAATAGTTTGTTGCAGTTTTCGCAGTAGAGATTGCCGTTATCTTGCTTTGACAATTCTCCTTTGCAGTGTGGGCATATAGCCATAGTGTTATCCTCCTTATAAACTCTTTGCGAGTTTGATAAACAAAAAACGGCGACTGCGCGAAGTCACCGTTACTGCTTTGAATATAACAAGTGCGCTTCGCTAGTCGCCACAACTTCAAATGATTTTACACTCAATCACTTAATACGCGAAAAACGCACCTGTTATCAGATGATAAAAGTGAGTGAGTGTTTTTTTGAAGTTATGGCAGGATTATTATATCACGCGTCATAATGCCGTGTCAATAAACGTCATTAGCGGCAAATGTCATAATTCAGTATAAAAAATTAGTCCGAACGGTGTCGGACTGAATATGATATGCAATAAATCTATGCGCATAAGTCAGGTATTTTGATTTACGCTTCAACCACACGAAGTATGTTACTTTTTGAAGGTTTTTGCGAGTCCGCCTTCGGAGGTCTCGCGGTAGTTTTTGTTTAAGTCCTTGCCTGTCTGGTACATCGTGTCTACCACGGTGTCAAAGGATACCTTATGCGAGGGGGTGAGGAAGGTTGCAAGCTCGACGGCGTTCAGGGCGCGCATTGCGGTGACGGCGTTTCGCTCGATACAGGGGATTTGCACGAGTCCGTCAACGGGGTCGCAGGTTAAGCCGAGGTTATGCTCCATAGCGACCTCTGCGGCGTATTCTATCTGACCTAAGTCCAACTTATAGAGTTCGGCAACAGCCGCCGCCGCCATACTGCACGCCGTGCCGCATTCTGCCTGACAGCCGCATTCCGCGCCGCTTATAGATGCGTTCGTTTTGACGAGGTTTCCAACGACTCCTGCCGCCGCGAGTGCGCGGTAGATATCCTCATCGGTAAAGCCCTGCATCTGCTGTTCGTATTTGAGTACGGCAGGGAGTATTCCGCAAGCGCCGCAGGTTGGAGCGGTGACGACAGTTCCACCGCACGCATTCTGCTCGGCAACGGCAAAGGCGTACGCACATACAAGACGGTTTTCTCTCTTCTCAGGTCTTTCGTCGGGGCGATAGTGACTGTACAGCATTTTTGCCTTGCGCTCTGTGTCCAGTCCACCGGGGAGAACGCCGCTTGCATTAAGCCCTTTGTCGATAGAAATTTGCATATGCTTCCACACGTTTGCTATGTATTCGACAATATCGTCGTCCTCGTACAGCTTCACGTAGTCGAGAAGATTTATATTTTTTTCAGTGCAGAAATTCTTTATTTCGGTGAAGCTGTTGTGCGGATAGACGTCCTTAGATTCCGCAAAAGGCTTGCCCTCGATGCGAATTGCGCCGCCGCCCACGCTGAACACGCGCCACGAGTGGGTAGTGTTTCCGTTTTCGTCAAGTGCGTACAGGTCGAGGGTGTTGGGGTGGTGTGTAGCGGTCACGGGGTCAAAGACG
>CAMWIB010000143.1 GCA_947174215.1 uncultured Clostridia bacterium | reverse complement strand
TAAGACACTGGAATAAGGACGACCCAAAGACGGTTGCAATATTCTCCCTTGAAATGCCTGCGGAGCTTCTTGCAAAGCGTATGCTTTCGTACGTATCGGGCGTGTCCCTTTCCAAAATGGACGTCGCGGGCGGACTAAGCCGCGGTGACTCTTATCAGACGCTCGTAAACGCGTACAAGGTTCTGTCAAGCAAGAATATTTTTATTGACGACTATTCAATGAACGGACCCGCCGACGTACTTTCAAAGTGCCGTCGCCTTAAACGCGAAAAGGGACTCGACCTCGTAATTATCGACTATTTACAGTTGATGACCAACGTAGGTCCGAACGGGCGCGCTATGGAAAGCCGTCAGGTTGAAGTCAGCGATATGTCGCGTAAGATGAAGATATACGCAAAAGAACTTGACTGTCCAATAATCTTGCTTTCGCAGATGTCGCGTGGTATCGAACAGCGTAACGACCATACGCCTCTGCTTTCGGACTTGCGTGAATCGGGTTCAATAGAGCAGGACGCGGATATCGTCACGTTCTTGTACAATCCGTCGCGCTATAACGCCGCGCTTCCCGACAATCAGGTTATTCTTGACGTAAAGAAAAACAGAAACGGTCCTATCGGCGGCATTATGCTTGAATGGACGGGCGAAACCACGACCTTCCGCGAGATAGGCGAGGTCGATTCTGCGCAGTCTAACGATAAGGAGAAGCCTGCTTCCGAGAGCGTATTGGAACAGATGCGTTCCGCAGTCGAGCAGAAGTCTAATATGATGGACGTCAATGAATCGTTGCCGTTTGGTGGTATGCCGTTTGACGTGGGTGCGCCGAGTGATGACGACGCGCCGCCAGCGCAGTTTGGCGGTACGTTCGGACAGCTCGCCGCCGCGGATAGCGTAGACGGTTACGATTCGGATAATTCCGCAGGCTATGCAAAGAATTCGGATAATTATGACACTGACGCAAGCTATAACGAGCCTGTCGATGACGACGAATTCGAGTATGATGACGACGATGAAAACGGCGACGGAGATTTGCCGTTCTAAGATTTGTTATATAGTTTATAAGACTTATAATTTCAACGTAACATATAAAAGACTTCACAGGCAGTGAGGTCTTTTTATGTTTGAATATGCAAATTAGTGAAATTATGCAATAAGAAAATTTATAAAATTGGCGTCATATTGACGACGAATAATTTCAATTTTTGTAATTAAACCGCAAGCGAATAAATATTATTTTGTATGCGTAAGGCGGCAAAGGAAAATATCGTTGTGGTATGCACAATCGCGCTATGCTTCGTGCTGACGCTTAGCTTGTGCGCTATGTTCTCGGGTAACGGTTTGCTTGGAGTCTTTTCTGCGAGCGGAAATAGCGGGGGAAGCAGGGTATATGCCATTACCGTAGGCGGATTCAGCGATATGACGTTGGCGCGCGCGACTTCCGATATAATAAGACAGCGCGGCGGAGCGGGCTACGTCATCGAGGGCGAGAGTATAGAGATTATCTATGCCGCATATCCCGACAGGGATAGCGCAAACGGCGTGCTGATTGCACTTGACGAAAGCAGTGCGTACATTAAGGAAATAGACATATCGGACAGCAAGCTGAAATGGGCGGATAGCGACATAAAACCCGCAGTGAAGAGTGCGCTCGCATATTATGACAGAGCGTTCGAAGTGCTGTATGAAACGGCAAATTCATTGAACGACAATACGATAAGCACTGACGACGCTCGCACGCAAATACGGGTTTTACAAGCACAAATTGAGGATATAAAATCAGTATTTTATCAAAGTGTGGCAGGATATGACAGTGAGCAGATTACAGAAATTAAGCTTGCGCTCATCACCGCACTCGCGCTTTTGGAAAACGTAAAAACCGAAAGCTCGGTTGCGAGCTTTACGTCGTCCGTACGCTACGCGCTCGTACAGCTCGTGCTTTGCAGACAGGCGCTTATGAACAGAATTTAGAGCGTAACTTGAATTAGAACTTGATGGTATTTTAAGACGATATGCCGTCAATCCCTTATCGTGCATAGCAGACAATTCCAGTCAGGCGTGCAAACCGTCTGACATAATTTTTTTGTTTTGCGCTCAATTACGGCTTGCTATAAATAATATAATCGTTTATAATATCTATATGGCTTACACATCGCTTTATCGCAAATATCGTCCGAATACCTTTGACAGCGTCATAGGTCAGGACCATATTGTGCGCACACTAAGGAATCAGATTACTCACGATAACGTAGGACACGCGTATATCTTTACAGGCACGCGCGGTACGGGCAAGACCTCCGTTGCAAAGATTTTTGCGCGCGCGGTAAACTGCCTTGAACCCGTAAACGGTTCACCCTGCGGCAAGTGCGAGGTTTGCTTGGGGCTTGCAAATTCAAGCAATTTCGATATTTTGGAAATTGACGCGGCGTCAAACAATTCGGTAGACCAGATTCGTGAGCTTACGGACAAGATAAACTTTCCGCCTACTGTCGGGAGATATAAGGTTTATATCGTTGACGAAGTTCATATGCTATCAAAGTCGGCGTTCAACGCGCTTTTGAAAACGCTTGAAGAGCCGCCCGCGCACGCGATATTCATACTTGCAACTACCGAAATACATCAAATTCCCGCAACGATACTTTCGCGGTGTCTGCGCTTTGATTTCAGACTTGTCACAAATTCCGTCCTATCCGCGCATATCCGCCGCATTTTCGACGAGATTGGCGTGAGATACGAAAACGAGGCTATTGAGCTTATCGCTTCTGCGGGAGCGGGTAGCGTGCGTGACGCGCTGTCGGTTGCGGATACCTGCGTAAGCTACTGCGACGGAAACATAACCTATAACGGCGTACTTGAAGTGCTTGGCGCTTCCGACCCTCAAAAATTGCAGGAGCTTGGCACTGCGGTTGCAGAGGGTGATATAGATAAGGCGCTTAAAGTTGCCGCCTCGCTTTGTGATTTAGGCAAGAGCATACCCGTGCTTGCAAGCGACCTCGCTACGCTGTTTAGAAACGTAATGTATATCAAATCTTGTTCTACTGCAAGAGATTTGCTCGCTTTGCCCGAAAGTATATACGCGCCGCTTTCGCAAATGGCGCAGAGATACCCAGTACAAAGGCTGATGAACGCTATGAAGATTATGAGCGGTCTTGAAGGCGAGCTTAGGTATTCCTCACAGCATAGAATCATCTTTGAGGGCGCGCTTGCTTCCGCGTGTTTAAGCTCGCAGGAGAGCGTAAAGAACGACGAGCTGTTAGCGAGAGTCGCTCGATTGGAAAAGGCTTTGGCGGGAGCGCGAAGACAGGATTTTAAGTCGGCACCTGCGGTAAAGGATGCGACGCAGGTGTGGTTACATTTGTCATCCAAGCTTAAAGAGAAGGGCGCAGGGATACTCTCCGCGTGTATAGAGAATTCTAAGTTCGAGCTTGCAGGCGACGAGTTCAGAATGAAAATAACCGATAAGGCGGCAAGCGGAATCGTCAACGATATGCGCAACCGCGATACGCTAAACTCAGCGTTCTCGTCCGACCCGTATATGCAAGGGTTAAGACTCGTGCTTATTGAGGAGGAACGCATTGACGCTGACAAGGAGCTTCCGTATATAAAGGATATGTTCGGAAGTATGCTTGAAATCAAGTAGTTTGTATTGCGTACGTTGTATGAAACAACACTGAACTACAAAGTGAAGCATAGGAGCGTAATAGTTTTAGAAAATCAAAATAGCGTTAGCAAGCACGGCGTGCTACACGTAAAATATAAAAATAGTTTTTGGAGGAATGGATATGGCATACGGCGGATTTGGCGGCGGAAATATGCAACAGCTTATGAAGCAAGCTCAGCAGATGCAAAGAAAGATGCAGGAGGCTCAACAGAAAATAGCCGAAACAGAGGTTACAGGTAAAGCGGCGGGCGGCATGGTTGAGGT
>CAMWIB010000142.1 GCA_947174215.1 uncultured Clostridia bacterium | reverse complement strand
CTGCAATAATACTCCGTATCCGTCAATCTCGGCGGCCTGTTCGTAGAGCAAATCGTCGCGCCCGTAGCTATTGCCATCAAAACCTCGTCCTTATCAGGCATAGGGCGAGCTTCACTGTCAAGCATAATTCTGAAAAGATATTTATTCTTTCTACCGCCGTTCTCGTCAATACTGCCCTCGCCTACTCCGTGATTGTTTATTATCACAAACGAGCTTGCACCTACGTCCTTATCCCACCAGAAATACGCTGACGGAAACATAGCCTGCGTTTTCAATGATTCGTCAAGCGCGATATAGTCCTTTGTCAATTTGCTTGGATGAAGTATAAACAGCACCTTACCTATAGTTTCTTTGAGCGACGGTGAATCTTCATTCGCGCGCATTTCGTTTAAGTCGGAATAACCCTTCATTGCTTTCGACGGCGTATAAAGATTTTTTATTTTATCCTTTAACAGTTCATCTAAATCGGACAATTGATTTTTTGTAATCGTTTTATAAGGATATGCGCCGCCGTTCTCTTTAAGCTCTAATATCACCGTTATAGGCAAATGGTTCGGATTGTTTTGCGACCATAAATCAAGCTCTTCAAGACAAGCGGAAAAGTCAAACGCATTGCTACTCATATCCGCATAGCCTATATGAAAGCTATGGAAGCTCACGCCCGATTTCTGCCTGCGATAAAACAAATCGTATTCAAAGCTACGTATGCCTACGTTCAACTGGTCGGTAAGACTTTCAAAATGATAATTACCTTCGCGTAACCCCTTAGAAAACTTTGCATAAAACTTTTCAAGCCCGGTCTTTTCTTTTTTATAACTGTTGTGCGTCGCTAAGAATTGCAAATCTATAAGCTTAATATCCTTGTCAAGTGCCTTAGAAATGTCAAAATTACAGAAGTCCGATTCATCAACCGCCTTGAAATTACCCGATTGATATGAATCTCTCAAACTTTCAAGCCTTTTGTGCTGTACATCTACGCTTTTATTGACGGCGGCAAAAGTAGATGCAAAAAACGATACGAGTATCAAACAAAACGCACCTACTATGACACCGAATATAATTAAAACCGTCCTCACGCCCTTTGACATAAACAAAAAATGCCGTCCTCAACCTGAATAATTTTATTTAGTATAGCACGATACTTTATAAAATCAAATTATATTACGGAATTCCAAATTGACTTAAATGAAAAGCACGTCAGTTCAACGTTCTTTTCCGAGTGCATATAAATACTAAATACTGCTCTAACATTTCTCTTCTAATTGACTGTCCATATTGAGAGAAATATCCAACTTATACTCCACGTACTCGCAACTTAGCGTTTCAAATTCCGCCGACGTAAGAATCGTTATATTATATTCCTCTTCCATTATTAAGTTCGGAGCAAAATAATAGTTGACCAAATGTCGCCTTTTGTCTGCCACGCATATGCTATACATTATATCGTTGCTACCCCCAATGCAAAACTCATATGCCACGTAAATCACAACGCCGTTTTTCTCAAAGTCGGTAGTCCTGTGCCTCTTTATATCGTCTATTTGATGGTTGTAATATTTCAAATTGGCAACAAATTCTTTACACTCCGTTTGTCTTTCTTTTTCAGAATCATTAGATGACATAAAACCTAAACCGTCAAAACTATCGGCGATTTCATCATAGATTGACGATATTCTTTTATCCGCGCAGATATGCATACTGTCATACAAGCAGCGCATTAAAACAATACACCAATCCGTAAAGTATCGCACTGGCTTTTCTCCCGACATAAATGCGTGAATTCGGTCGATTATTAAGTCAAAATTATAATAATCGTCCTTTTCATAGGCAAAATCATACGAACATATATTTCTCAACTCTCTTTCGTCAAGCTTCCAAGAAATTGCATCCCATATCTTCTCTTTTGCAATTACAGTTCTATTAGCTCGTTCACGCTCCCACATTTCTTTCTCTAATTGACGCTGTTCGTAACTTTTATCTTCCCAATAGTATGAGCCGCTATTATAAAGCGCGTCCACACGGTCATAAACGGCATTTATAACTTGCTGACTTACCAAAAATTCTTTTAATCTGTTTTCTTTGCGGCAAAACAAATCACGTTTATCTATATTCAAATTATACTCATAATCTCTCTCGAATAAGTCCAAAATTATTTCGTTGTACAGTCCGCTTTCATTTTCCGCATAAAATGCAATTTTGTTTTCAAATTTACTTTCCATAAAAATTCTCCTCGTAATAAAAAAAGTCGTCTGTGACCAAACGACGACAACCCTAAAACGAGAAAAATGATTTTGCGGTGGATTAAATCAAAAATCATGCCTTAATGGACGTCGACGTAAAGTCAACCGTTGATTAAGCTCCAATAAAACATGATGATTTCTTTGTCGTATCCTCCGATAAAAATATTCGACCCGACTGAGATTACCCAATCGGGTCATTGGTCGGAGTGGCGAGACTTGAACTCGCGGCCTCATGGTCCCGAACCATGCGCGCTACCAAACTGCGCTACACCCCGATAGATTTTAAGTTGCTTATCACGAAGTGACGCTAATTATATTAGCAACATTATTATAAAAAGTCAAGAGTTGAGAATTTGTTTTTACTATTTGCAAAAAGTATTTGCAAATTTTTTTATGATGGTATATAATGCTTTCAGCGATGGAGCTTGGTGTAGTGGTAGCACTTGGGCCTCTGACTCCCACTGTGTAGGTTCGATTCCTATAGCTCCTGCCAACGCAAACCCTCTCACGATAGTGAGGGGGTTATTTTTATGTCACCGTTCAACTTGTTGAAACGGTGACATATAAATATGCCGTTACACGCGATAGCGTGGGGTTTGCGTTGAGATAAGATGATATAAAAGAAAGCACGCGAATATTCGCGTGCTTCGGTTTTAGCTAACGATTCATCATACTGAAATGGTGATGTATCTTACAAATAATCTCAACCTCTCTTCTCTATCTTAGAACTGCCGGAAGTGGATTTCTCTAACGTCGGGTCGCCCCAATAGTACACGCGAGCTGAACCGCTGGACTCGACCTTCAAATAGGTGCTTACGTTCAATTCCGCCTCTACGCTGCCGCTTGCGTCAAGCTCCGCCCTTTCAAGCGTGAAATCCTTAGCAAACACCTTGCCTGAACCCGAGGCGTGAAGCGTAAGTGTGCTACCCGTTCCCGACAAATTGAGTTCCGTACTGCCGGATGAGCGCACGTCTATCTGCGGACAGTTGAAGTTGTTACATTTCATTATAACCGCTCCCGACGCGTGCGTTCTTAGCGAATCAGCCTTGCCCGACATTGTAAGCGTAGTTGCACCCGATACGGTAAGCGAGATGTTGCTTGCCACTATATCGTTAGCGTTGATTGTTGCCGCTCCCGCTATATCCAAATCTATCTTGCCATATTCCCAAGACGGCAAATTCATTTCCGTCGCGCCCGATAGCTCGCCGTCAAGGTCAAAGGTTACACCTTCGGGTACGGTAATGACAACATCCGTCGTCTTCAATTTGTAGAAAAGTCTTTTAACCCAATTCTTCCAATTCCATCTGCTTTCTGAAATGACGAGAGTATTGTTTTTAACCTCTACAGTAAAGCTTGTAACGTCGCTGTCGAAGTACTTCACCGAGCATTTCTCTCCGCGCTCAAAGGTTACCTTATGAGCGGCGTTAAGACCAAGGCTTACGATAGAAAAACCTTCTCCCGTTTCAAATAGTTTTTCGGTGTACTCCACGTTGTTAGAATCAAAGCGCAAATCGCTTGAAAAGAACACCGCGCAACCGACACCCGTAAGCACCGCGCCAATCAGAATAATTACAACCATTGCGATAACAAACTTTTTCATTTTACACCTCCGTCGAAGGACCTAAACGCCGACCTTACAAACTTTATTGCGGCGGCAAATACAAGGCATCCACACGCAAACAGAATAAGAC
>CAMWIB010000141.1 GCA_947174215.1 uncultured Clostridia bacterium | reverse complement strand
GGAATATAAATGCAATCCAGTTAAATTTTTTCGTTGGTGTTACTTTTCGTCCGCAATTAGGACAATATTTTGTTTTTGCCATTGTTTTTCCTCCAAATCGGCAGTATTTATACAAGATATATATTGTATATGCACATAATACAATAAATATATTGTAAAGTCAAGACAATGAAAACGTTTGGGGAAAACTTGAAAAGAGAGCGCGTATTATGTGGTTTGACACAAACACAGCTTGCGCAAAAGATTGGCATAAAGCAACAACAATTAAGTGAGTGGGAATGCAATAATGTTGAGCCAACACTTTATAATATTATTGCCATTATTCGCGCTCTTGATATTTCGTTTGAAGATTTGATTGACGGTATCGAGTAAACAATAATTTAATATGAAACAAGCCGTATTTTTGCGGCTTGTTTTTCTAATATAATGTAATAATATAATCAATCTAACGCAGTAGTAGAATAAATTAAGGATACGTCAGCAGAGTCAATCACCCGAAGTATTTGTCTGCAAAAATTTATACAGTGTACGTCCGCAGAATCAATCACCCGAAGGGTGCGAAGTTGGCCAAAGGTTGTTGCGCTCTGGGTGATAGATTGCACCGAGTATGCGGTCTTTGGCAAAGGGTACGTCCTTACAGATATGCTTTATTAAGTCCTTGACGTACTCGCGCTTGCTTACGTGGTTCATAGGGCAGGGATTGTGTACAAGCGGCAAATTAAGGCGTTCTACGGTGCTTTTTATGTCACCTTCCTCAATGTAAATCAGCGGGCGAATTAGTGACACCTTTGAGTTGCTCATATACGCCGTAGGCGGGAAGCAGGAGAAGCGACCTTCGTATATTAGGGATAGGAGCATTGTTTCTGCAACGTCATCGGCGTTATGTCCGAGTGCAAGCTTACCACCGCCAAGCTCGTTTATCTTATTGTTTAACGCGCCGCGGCGCATTTTGGCGCAGAGGGAGCAGGGATTTGATTCCTTGCGAGCGTCAAATATAATTTCCGCAATGTCAGTCTTTACGATATGGTGCGGCGCGTCAAGGCGCGCGCAGTAGTTGGAAAGAGCTTGCATTTCTTCCGCACTCGTATCCTTCAAGCCCATATCTATCGTTATCGCTTCAAGAGTGAATTTCTCAGGCGAAAATCTACGATAGGCGGCAAGCGCATTAAGGAGCAACGTACTGTCCTTTCCGCCCGAAAGTCCGACGAATATCCTATCTCCGTCGGCAATCATTTTGTAATCTTGTATGGCGCGGCGCATTGCGCTGAGAATTTTTTGCATTTTTTCTCCGATACGTAATAGATTTATATAGACAAAATTATACTGAATGTAGCGAGTGTTGGCAAGCGTATGCGCTCAAATCGCCTTGACATAACTCGCGCCATAAATTATACTTTGTCATATAAACGCGATTTCCGTACGGCGGTAATATAGATGATACAGACAATAATCGATTTCTTCACGTCGATAACAGGTAACGACTACCTGACTCTATACGTGATTTCCATTATCCCCATCATTGAGTTGAGAGGGGCTATTGTCTTTATGTCGGGAATGTTCAGCAGTGCGCAGGAGATGATAGCGGGAATGTTCTGCTGTGTTGCAGGCTCAACGACTGTAATTTTGCCGCTGATAATTCTAACCCGTCCGCTGATACGCCGTATGAAGAGGTCTAAGTGGTTTTCTAAGCTCGCAAAGAATATGGAAGCTACGCTTGCAAGCAGAGCGGAAGCGGCGTATTCCGAAGAGAAGGATAAGAGCAAAAGCGCCGAGCAGGTTGCGGCGAACGATTCGCAATCTGCGATAGAAAATACGGCAGGTGGCAAGCGAAAGAGAAAGCCGCTGTCTACGGATACCAAAAAGTTTTTAGGATTGTTTGCATTCGTTGCAATACCCCTTCCGATGACAGGCGCGTGGACGGCGTCGTGTATCGGTAGCTTTTTGGAGTTCCCCGTGTGGAAAGCCGCACTGTCGGTGTTCCTTGGCAATATTGTTGCGGGTGGCATACTCACGGTTATAGCATATGTTCTGCCACAGGAATACGCAGATTTGTTCCTGTACGGCTTTGTCATATTGGCGATAGCAATAGCGCTTATCTTGTATTTCACGCGTTCTAAACGCGTAGAAAAGCAAAGACAAGAAGCGCTTGCAAAGTTCGGCGGTGATAAAAATATATACGAGCTTGACTTGCTCAGTAAGGAAACTGGCGAGAACACCAACGAGCTTATAAAGAAAGAGTATATCGACGAAAACGGCGATAGACATATCATCATCGGGCGCGACGCCAAGAAAAACGAAAGCGTTATAGATGACGATAAAGTTATTTAGTTTTTAAGTTAGAAATTAAAAGTTTGTGTTTAGCTATTATTAGAATTATAAAAGCATAAAAGTGTCATTTAGATGCAGAACGCGAAAAGGCGCTCATCAAGCCGCCTAACGTACTTGCGTACGTGACGGCGAAGATGAACGCCTTTGACAAAGTTGTGCGCTAAATGACGCTTTTATGCTTTATTGTTGCAGCCGAGTACGTTTACAAGCTTATGCTTTACGACCTGCTTTACAGCCTCTCTTGCCGGTCCAAGGTATTGTCTGGGGTCGAAGTGCGAGGGGTTGAGTGCGAAATGCTCACGGATTGCGCCCGTCACTGCAAGACGGAGGTCGCTGTCAATGTTTATCTTGCAGACAGCCATAGAAGCCGCCTTACGAAGCATTTCTTCGGGAACGCCCTGTGCGCCGGGCATACTGCCGCCGTAGTTGTTGACAATCTTGACAAGCTCCTGTGGAACGGATGAAGCGCCGTGGAGAACGATTGGGAAGCCGGGCAAGCGCTTGCCGACTTCTTCAAGAATATCGAAGCGGAGTTGTGCTTGACCTTTGAACTTGTATGCGCCGTGTGAAGTACCGATTGCGATTGCAAGGGAGTCAACGCCTGTCTTTGAAACGAACTCCTGAACTTGGTCGGGGTCAGTGAAAGCGGCGTCCTTAGCGGATACGTTGACTGCGTCCTCGATACCTGCGAGCTTACCAAGCTCAGCTTCAACGACAACGCCGTGGTCGTGAGCGTACTCAACGACTTGCTTCGTGATATTGATGTTTTCAGCAAACGGATGAGAGCTTGCGTCAATCATAACGGAAGTGAATCCACTGTCTACGCAGTCCTTGCAGAGTGCAAAGCTGTCGCCGTGGTCGAGGTGCAAACAGATGGGAAGACCGCTCGTTTCAACAGCAGCTTCTACCATTTTGGTGAGATACGTGGTGTTTGCATACTTTCTCGCGCCCGCCGAAACTTGGAGAATGAGAGGAGCTTTTTCCTCTGTCGCAGCTTCGACAATACCTTGGATTATCTCCATATTGTTGACGTTGAATGCGCCGATAGCGTAACCGCCCTCATAGGCTTTTTTGAACATTTCGGTTGATGTAACCAATGGCATAATTTATAGCCTCCATAGTTATTTTACGGGAAATATTATAATACCGTGAAAGGAAAATGACAACTGTTTCAAATACAATTTAGTTTTCAAATTAGTTTTAGGAACCGTTTTCCAAATACAGGCAGAAGAAAGCCGTAAAAATTTTTTTCGAATAAAAATTGCATAAATATTCGATATAAAACAAATCGCATATACTTTTTTGATTGCGCGTATTCGTACAGACGGTTTTTGAATGAGTTTATGTATATCTGACAAAATGTCGGAGAAAATTACAAATATCGCTCGCATTTTCACGTTAGAAGCAAGAGAAGTGACGATTTGACTTGAAAATTATGGTTAGTGGCGCAAAACCTGTTATATTTCTCGTCAATTTGCCGCACAAAATGGCAATATCTACGATTATTGCTTAAATTTTTCGATTCGCCGAAATAATGATGTTTTTTTGGCAAACACAATATATTGTGCTTCGAGTTGCGCGTATCGACTATAAATCAGTGCATAAACAGTGTATACAATATTAAATAT
>CAMWIB010000140.1 GCA_947174215.1 uncultured Clostridia bacterium | reverse complement strand
GTTTCTATATGGCAATGCACCGATAATTTTAATGAAATTATATTTTTTCTTTAATTCGGAAAGAGTTTCAACGCAAATCACATCAAAGTTGTTATCAATGCCGCAAAGGAACGTCCTATATCCTCTTTGAATAAAATCTTCAATTCTTTGATACGAATCCGCTTTAATTTTGTTGAATCTTTCGTCCTTTTCATCAGATAGCCAAGAAAAGTCCTGACTTGGATTTATTGAAAAACATGCAGTCTGTTCTTTGTGGATAATTGTGTTCATAAAATAAGTGCCGCTCCCATACGAGAACGGCACGTAGAGTATACCGTTCATCGCTAGTCGCCAAACCAAAACAATCTACCAAAGGTATTTGTATGCAATTAGTAGGTATAGTTCTACCAGAACTATGACCTTAGGTAGACATAATTATTCGTTTTGATTTGGCAATGCTATTGTAGCAAAGAAACAGAGTTTATGTCAATAAAAAGCTGTTCTTTATCCGCATAGTGCATTGACATAAATTATATACCATCATATGGGTGTTGGTCAACCAACAGTCGGTGTGCCGACGACAAAATTTTTCACTGTTTCTCATAATTTTAGTGTTGGTATACCAATACTAAAATTTTGGAGAGTATTATGAGATTAGTAGATGCGGTTTATAAAAGAATTATCCAATATGTTAAAGAACGCAGAATTACTATGAATGCATTGGCAAATTTGAGCGGAGTACCACGTACTACTATTGTCACGATGACTAAAAGTACAACTGTAAAATTATCCACAATCTACGGTATTTGCGATGGCTTGGGTATTTCTTTGGAAGAGTTTTTCAATTCTTCTCTGTTTGATAAATCAAATATTGACGATTGAAATTGGTAGAATAGTAAGCTTATTTATAAAATTATTATAAAAATGAACAACAAAAAAACCGTCGCGTATTGCGGCGGTTTTCGTATTTGATTGGTTTTGCGTAAAGCATATTAGCCGAGTAGCTTGCGCTTTATCGAGATGAATTCTTCCTCTGATATTACGCCGTTGTCAAAGAGTTCCTTGTACTTTCTAAGCGTATCCATTTTCTGTTGTTCAACCATAGCGGGAGTAAGAACTTCCTTGGTAGGTCTTCTAAGCTTGATTTCCTTCTCGGGTACGAGGTGCGCGCAGAACGCGTACGCGATTGAAAGCAGACCGATTATGATAAACGGTACGTGGCTTGCGGTTTCAACGACTATCGACACAGACGTTTTATCCCACGAGGTGTTGTCGTAGGAAAGGTGATATGCCCAACCGCGGAGAAGGTAGAGCAAGGAGAATACTATGCCAAGTATCACCGTCACCTTGCAGACTACGTTCGTAGCGTTCTTGTTGAACAGGAATATAGCTAAGACGGTCGCTACTATTGCGAGGCAGGCAAATATTATCTGGAAGCAGGAAATGACCGATGGAATATATCCAGTCATATTTCCAACGATAGAAGCGATGTATGAAAATTCGTTATCATCTTCACTGTCTTCGTCCTTAGACTCAGAGAGCGAGTCGAGCATATCGAAGCCTGTTAAGGTTTCCTTTTCAGAATCTTCCAATTTGCCGTAGGAATCATACGCTTTATAAGAGGCGCTGACAAGAGGGAAAGCAAGCATTGACAGCATAAAGACCGCAATGACGAATGCGATGATGCAAAGTACAAGTTTTCTTGTGTCAAGTGTTTTCATATTTATCTCCATATTTAATGTTTTAATATTTTTGCGTTTTAGTTAATATTTAGCAGGAAATCACGTTGCGCTTTTTGCTTTCAAACTCTTCTTGCGTAATTATGCCATCGTCCAAGAGCTGTTTATAGGTGGAGAGCAGTGACGTAATTTCTTCGTGGTTCATAGCGGGAGCTGTTGATACCGGGCGCAAAACGGGTGAGCCGGTCATATCCGTTGTCGTTGCAAGCTGACGAGCCGCTTTACGCGCTTCTCTTGCGAGTTGTTTTTCTTCCTTAGATTTCTTGTCATCACTGGACGGCATCAGATTTGCAACTAAAACGAACGCAAGCGAGAATACCGCGACGATTGCGAACGGGATATAGGATAGAGTGTAGAAGTTGAGATACAAGCCCACAAAGGTTACGTTAAGCAATCTTACCGTGAACAGTACGCCAATGAGTGCGTACGCGGCGCAAATGATAAGCCCGAGAATAACGGCGGCGGAGCAGAGCGATTGCGCAAGATTCGTTCTGCAAAAGATTAAAGCGGCAAGTACGAGCAGAAAACCGATAATGCCTATACATAGCTGTATGATTGAAATTGCGCCAATTTCTTCTACGTCGGGAGTTCCAACGAGGAAGTCGCTTTCAAAGCTGAAAAAATCAAAGCCCGTTTCGCCATTGCCCGCGTTTTCATATACGTAGTTGGGAACGTCCATATCGTCGGGAACGGTCACGGGTTCGTCGGGATTTATACGAAACAAATAAAATGCTGGACCTGCTATCGTCATTATGGCAATCACAAAGGCAAGGCAACAGAGTACAATTTTTTTCGCCGACATGTGCATAATTTGCTTTCTCCTTATTTATGTAGTTAAGCGTTACTATAATTATTATTGTTTTTTATTATACATTTGTCAAGAAATATTCGCACACTTCATGTGTTTGATTTTTTTAGACGTATCCATTCTGACGAAAGCTTTACACGCTTCGCTAAGAAAAACAAAACAGGCCGTGAGCCTGTTCCGTTTTGGTTGATTGATAGTTTGTTGATAAGGATTTAAGTGATTGTGTTTAAGAGTTTTATATTGATGACATTCGTTTGAGTTTATGCTTGTAATATTAAGCGTTGTATTTCGAAAACGAAATTGTCATCAGAATATTATCAGTCTTTCGCTTTGTATTTTTTGGAGTTCACTCTCATCGCGTTGAGTATGGCAAGCACCGCTACGCCGACGTCGCCGAATACCGCTATCCACATATTTGTGATACCAAGGGCGGATAGAATGAGTATTGCCGCCTTGACTACGAGTGAGAATACGATATTCTCATAAACTACGCTCATAGTTTTATTTGCTATGCGCTTGGCTAAGGGGAGTCCGCTTAGGTCGTCCTTCATAAGCACTATGTCCGCCGCCTCGATTGCCGCGTCACTGCCTATGCCGCCCATAGCTACGCCTACGTCCGAGCGCATAAGCACGGGGGCGTCGTTTATGCCGTCGCCCGTGAAGCATACGACGTCGTTTTTGCCTTTTTTAGCGAGAATGTTCTCAACCTCGTCAACCTTGTCCTGTGGGAGAAGGGAAGCCTTGTATTCACTCACGCCTGCCGCCCTTGCAACCGAGCTTGCGACCGTATCGTTATCACCCGTAAGCATAACGGTACGAGCGTTCATTTCGTTAAGCTCTTTAATTACGGATACGGTTTCCTCTTTCAGTTCGTCAGCGATGAGGATATGACCGATGTACTCGCCGTTCTTTGCTACGTATACCGCCGTGCCGACTCCGCTTGATTTTGTAAACGCTATGCCGTTTTCCTGCATAAGCTTTTCGTTTCCGCAGAGAATTACGTCCTCGCGTGCGGCGTAGTATTCCGTTTGCTCGTAAGTCTTGACTGCACGCACGCCGTGACCCGCTATGTTGGTGAGGGTGTATCCGCTTTCGATTTCACCGTCGTGGCTTGCAAGTATTGACTTTGCAATCGGGTGGGAGGAGCCTTGCTCCGCAATGCACGCAAGAGTAAGTATTTCGTCCTTGCGCTCGGCGGGAGATATTTCTGTTACCGCGAAATTGCCTTTTGTCAACGTTCCCGTCTTATCGAATACGAATACGTTCGCCTTGTTGAAGCGCTCCAAGTAGCTTGAACCCTTCACGAGTATTCTGCACCTTGAAGCCGCACCGATTCCCGCAAAGAAGGAAAGCGGTATTGATATTACAAGCGCGCAGGGGCAGGATACAACCAAGAAGCTGTGCGCGCGATACGTCCATTCTCCCCAGTCGCCCGTGATTGCGCCGGGAATTATCG
>CAMWIB010000139.1 GCA_947174215.1 uncultured Clostridia bacterium | reverse complement strand
GAGCGCAGT
This sequence comes from uncultured Clostridia bacterium, assembly GCA_947174215.1. Lineage (GTDB taxonomy): Bacteria > Bacillota > Clostridia > Christensenellales > CAG-917 > CAG-475. Next base: position 4,008 of record CAMWIB010000139.1, on the reverse strand, counting down.
ATAATCCGAAGATAGACGTAGTTGCGGCGAAGCTCAAAAACGACGCGGGAATTATAGGCGCCGCCGCACTGTGCTTCTGATAATACGCTATAAAATGCAATACGTGCGAAGTTATTGCGTGAATCGAGCTATTAACGCAATGCTACGAACTGAATGCAACACTATAAAACCATAGATAATCACTACTATAAAACCGTAGAGAATCACAAGAATAATAGATATGGAAAACTATAAGGATAAGCTTTTCAAAATTCTGCCCGAGGTGGAAAAGCCCGCGAGGTACAGCGGCGGTGAGTGGAATACTCCCGATATGAGCAAGCCGCGCAAGGGCGATATGTGCTTCTGCTTCCCCGAGCTTTACGAGATAGGTATGAGCAATCTCGGAATGCAGATTCTCTACGACGTTATAAATTCCGACAAGGATTTCGTTGCGGAAAGGTGCTTTGCGCCCGCCGCTGATTTTGCAAATAAACTCAAAGAAAACAATATCCCATTACTTTCACTCGAAACTAAAAAGCCGCTTAAAGATTTCACGTTGCTTGGATTCTCAATCGGCTTTGAATTGCTTTACACAAACGTGCTGTATATGCTCGATTTGGCGGGTATTCCGTTCTATGCGAGCGAGCGTGGAGAGGAGTATCCCATATTGCTTGCGGGAGGTCCTTGCTCCGTAAATCCCGAGCCGTTTGCGGACTTTTTCGACGTCATCGTCTGTGGCGAGGGCGAGGAAGCCGACCTTGAAATTTTGCGAATAGTGTCTGATGGTAAAGCGAAAGGGCTTAGCAAAGCCGAGGTGCTTGCAAAGGTCAGGCAGGTGGAAGGCGCGTACGTTCCATCCTTGCATAAGGACGGCGATAGGGTGAAAAAAGCCGTTTTGCAGGACTATGAAAACGCGTCGTATCCAACGAAGCCGCTCGTTCCTAACATCGAAACGGTACACGACAGAGCTACGCTCGAACTGTACAGGGGCTGTGCAAGCGGTTGCAGATTCTGTCAGGCGGGCTTCTGGTATCGTCCGATAAGAGAGCGCAGTGCTGATAGATGCGCGGAGCTTGGTAAGAGTATAGTTGAGAGCGCGGGCTTTGGCGAGATGTCCCTTTGTTCGCTGTCAACAGGTGACTATACGGAGCTTGAAAAGCTTGAAAATATTCTCATTCCGTATTGCGAGGAGAAGCGCGTAAATCTGGCTCTTCCGAGCTTGCGTATAAGCTCGTTTAAGTCAGATATGGCAAGACAGTCGAGGAAAAGCTCGCTCACCTTCGCGCCAGAGGCAGGTACGCAAAGATTGCGTAACGTGATAAATAAAAACGTCACCGAGGAAGAGATAGACAATATGGCGGAGGCGTTCGAGGTTGGCTACGACAGCATAAAGCTGTATTTTATGATGGGCTTGCCGACCGAAACGGACGAGGATATTGCAGGTATTGCCGAGATGTGCAAGCGACTTAAAGGGCTTTACTATCTCAAACGCCACAAGCGCGGACTCAATATATCCGTAAGCTGTGCGGTGTTTATTCCAAAGCCGTGTACTCCCTTCCAATGGGAAGCGCAGATAAGCTTTGATGAAATGCTACGCAGACAGAGCTATCTACGCGGGCTTTTGCGTGAGATAAAGGGCGTGAGCTTTTCTTGGCACGGAGCGGAAACCTCCGTACTCGAAGCCGCGCTTGCGCGAGGCGACAGAAGGCTTAGCAAGGTCATCGAAAGAGCGTACAGGCTGGGCGCAAAATTCGACGCTTGGACGGAGCAATTCAAGTGGGAGGTCTGGACTCAGGCGTTTGCCGATTGCGGACTTACCGTAGACGAGTATATACGTGAAAGGAATAAGGACGAAGTTCTTCCGTGGGACTTCATAGATACGGGCGTGAGCAAGAGCTATCTCTTAAAGGAGCGCGAGCTTGGTTATATGGGTAAGACCACCAAGAATTGCCGCGAGGGCTGTAACGGTTGCGGAGCGTTGAAAATGGGGAGATGTACGATATGTTAGTTCTCAAATATTCAAAGCTATCTGACGCGTGTTTTATCTCTCACATAGACTGGCTACGCCACGTATCGCGCATACTAAGGAGAGCGGATATTCCCGTAAAGTATTCGCAGGGCTTCAACCCGCACGCACTCGTATTCTTCTCGCCGCCGCTCGCGGTGGGAGTGTCGTCGGTGGCGGAGTATCTGTCAATAGACGCGGATATGCAGGGCGACGAACTGCTTGCGCGCTATAATGCCGCTGTGCCGAGTACGCTCAAAGCAAGCGAAGTGTTCATGTGCGCAAAGAACCCGAATTTGCAGGGCGTAACGGTTGCGGCAGATTACGTTTTCGATACGCCGTATAAAGATATAGACTTGACGAACGGCTTTGAGATTGAATACCAGAAGAAGGGTAAGACCGTGCGCGAGAACGTCGCGGATAAGATTTTCGGAGCGTTCAACGTAGACGGCAAGCTTATGCTTCGTCTTGCGGCGGGCAATACGAGTTTACGCCCGGACAGAATTTTGCAGGAGCTGAACAATAGACTCGGCACTTGCCTTACTGCGGCTGACGTATGCAAGACTGCGCAGTATGTGAGCGCGGATGGCAGGCTTATAAGCGTAGACGAACTTTTGAGTTTAGAGGGAAGAAAGTGAAACAACTTATCTTGGACAATACCCCGTTCTGCACGCGTGCGGCACTCGTCGATGACGGCGAGCTACTTGAATTTTCCGTTGAAATGACGAGCGTCGGCGGCATAGTCGGCAATATCTACAAGGGAAAGGTCGTCAACGTGCTTAGCGGAATGAAAGCCGCGTTTGTCAATATAGGTTTAGAGCGCAATGGCTTTTTGTACGTGGGCGATTCGCTCGTAGATAAGGAACGCTTGCACAGCGTTATGCCAAAGAAGAATACCAAGCTTTCGTCGGGCGACGTCATAATGTGTCAGGTCGTCAAGGACCAGTTCGGGCAGAAGGGCGCAAGACTTACGACGGATATTACGATGGCGGGCTACTATCTCGTGCTACTTCCAAACTCGCAGTTTATCGGCGTATCCCGCAAGATTGAGGACGACGAGAGGCGCGAATATCTTGAACAGCTCGTAAAATCCGTATGCCCCGTGGGTATGGGCTTTATCATCCGTTCGGCGGCGGGTAAGGCTGACGACGAGGATATTATAAAGGACGCAGGCAGACTGCTCGCACTTTGGGATAAGGTCGTTGACGACTTCAAGTATGCGCCTGAAAAGAGCGTAGTGTTTGAAGAGGGTACGCTATTCGAGCGCGCACTGCGCGACTCGTTCAGCGAGGATATAGACAAGGTTATTGTCAACGACGTGGCGATAGCAAACGCGCTCGTCGGAAGAGTTGGTAAGGCGCAGGTTGAGGCGTACGAGGGCGAGCGCAATATAATGTCTTACTTCGGACTCAGCTCGCAGATAAACCATCTTTGCGACCGTAAGGTTGAGATGCCAAACGGCGCGTATATCGTGATTGATAAGACCGAGGCTTGCACTGTTATCGACGTAAATACGGGCAAGTTCGTCGGCAATAAGGATTTGGAAGATACCGTTTTTAAGACGAATATGGCGGCGGTCGATTGCATTGCGAAGCAGCTTCGCATAAGAAATATAAGCGGAATAGTCGTCATCGATTTTATTGATATGGCAACCAAGGAGCATCAGGAGGCGGTTGTAGAAGCGCTCAAAGAAAGGCTTAAACACGACAGACTCAAAACTACGACGGTTGGTATGACTCCTCTTGGACTCGTCGAGCTTACGCGCAAAAAGACAAGACTCCCGATAGACGATTTTATGCTTCAACCCTGCAAGTCCTGCGGCGGCGGCTTTGTGATAAGCGACTCACAGCTTGCGTTTATGCTCCGCGACGAGCTTGTAGACTATATGATTGCAAACAGGCACGATACGGTGTACGTCGGCGTATACCCCGGACTTTACGAAAAGGTGCTTCAAAGCGAGATACTCAAAAAGCATATCAAGACGTCGTGGGTAGGCAAGCAAATATACCTTTATGCGGACGATA
>CAMWIB010000138.1 GCA_947174215.1 uncultured Clostridia bacterium | reverse complement strand
TTGCATTTTACCTTATTTTGCAGTGAATGGCAAACGGTTTGATTTTTTTTGAGGGAATGAATGTGATTTACGGCGAGTATACACCCGTTTAGGGGTGTATTCGTATTGCTCACGGCATATTTTGTTATAGTTATATGATACTGTCAAAATATGATAATATTGCAGTATTTGCATTTTACAGCTTTATAATGATGTTATAAACTGCCGTTTATGCGGATTCAAGCATAAGCTTATCCGCGATAAGCGCGATAAATTCGCCGTTTGTGGGCTTCTCGTTGGGGGAGTATATCTTTATGCCGAATATGTTGTTTATGTTTTCTATTTTGCCTCTCGACCAAGCGACCTCGATGGCGTGGCGTATGGCGCGCTCCACCTTTGACGCAGACGTATCGTAGCGTTCGGCAATGCCGGGGTAAAGGCGTTTGGTGATGGAGTTGATGATATCAGGCGTATCTATCGTCATCTTTATGGCTTCACGCAAGAACTGGTAGCCCTTGATATGCGCGGGTATACCAACGGATATAAAGAGGTTTGCAATCTTCTCGTCGATAGAGCGGACGCGCTTAGACGTGGGCGCGGGCTTCTGGATAGCGGGCTGTGGCTCGCCAAGCTCGACCAAGAGTTTGAGCAGACGGTTGTAGTCGAGCGGTTTTGCGAGGAAGTAGCTTGCGCCGTACTGCATAGCCTTCTGCACGAATCCGTCCGTAGCAAGCTGTGACATCATAATGACGATGGGGCGCTTGCCTTCGAGCGCACTGAGAACGCCGAAGCCGTCAAGCTCAGGCATAACAATATCTAAGAGAAGATAGTCGGGGTCGGTGGACTCTATGAGTTGCAACGCCTGAATGCCGTTTGCGGCGATACCAACCACTTCGAAATCCGAGTGGGAGGAGATGAAGTCTTTAAGACTTGAACAGAGTGCGAGGTTGTCGTCAGAGATAAGGATTTTCTTTTTCATAAATAAGCTCCTGAGAGTGATATAAGATTTTGCGACATAATTCTATCATAGGCGAAAGAAAGCGCGTATGACGAAAAACGCCGAAAAAAGGGTGCTGATGTCGTATCGTAGTATTATATGTCTTAAAGGGATTAAACCGATGAAAACATGCAATATTATGCGATTTACGGTCTGATTTTAGAGCAAAAGGCATGAAATTACAACTATTTTTTTCAACATTTTTTCAATTTACAATATATAGTAAAATGTGTGAAAACAAACCACAAGATAACAATTAGCTCGTTATTCAAATTGGTGAAAAAGGCGGTTTTCAACATTTTTGTAAAATATGAAACGCCGTGTAAACGGCTTTGAAAGTGAATTCGTTTGCGTTTTGCAACGTTTTTCGATGGCGGCTAAGCAGTTTTTTACGGGATATTTGTCGCACGGCTTGGCCCGATATAATTTTTGTGTAAAATTTTTTTTGCAAATACGCATAATTCAGTTTACAGAATTCCATCTTATCAATATAATATATGAAAACTCAAACCTTAGAGGGCTGATATGGGAAAATATAAGAAGTGTCCACGCTGTGAACTGAACTGGATTGCTGTTGAAGAGGAGCTTTGCGAAGTATGCAAAGCGCAGATGGGCAAGGCGAGCAAAATAAGCCTGCTTGAAGACGATGATGACATCATTGATATGGGTGAGAGAATTTGCCCGATATGTAAGGTGAATTTCCTTGACGCGGAAGAAGACGTATGTCAAAGCTGCCGTTTAGAGCGCGCCGAAAAGGAGAGCGAGAAGAACAGCGAAGACGACTGGCGCGACTATATCGACGATGACGATACTTTGAACGCAGACGACGGCGACGTGTCGCTTTCACAGCTTGAAGAAGAGGAAGAAGATGACCTCGACGAAGAGGAAGAGCCGATTGACGATTTCGAGGAGCTTGACGACGACCTTCTCGGCTTTGATGAAGAGGACGAAGAGGAAGAGAGCGAGGACGAAGAGTTTTGATAGACTCTATAAAACTTAATAAGAACAATTTATAAGCGGCGCATTTGTGCCGCTTATTGATTATCTTTTGTAAAGTGCATAAATGTTTTGAAGGTGCGCTAAATAAATGGGCGTCACTTTTGAACGGGAATACACATTTTGAATGGACGTCAAATAAATGTTCGCTAAATATAAGTTTGAGATATTGCAACAATCATTATAAGCGTGTTGCATTTTTTTTGATTTAGTGATAGAATACAACATAACATATTTATTCATTATACGCGCTTATGCGTACGCACACGCACGAGAGGCAGTTGCACTCGTATGCGAAGAAATGATATTCAATAAAGCCCCGCGCTTCTGAAAGGATATGCGGATGTGGGCAAAGGACAGATATATGGCAAAAGAGCAGAAGAACAATCAGTTCGTCAAAGAGATAGCGGATATGACCGTTGATTTTCCGCAGTGGTACACCGACGTCGTGTTGAAGACTCAGCTTGTTGACTACGGTCCTGTCAAGGGTACGATGGTTATACGCCCGTACGGCTACGAGATTTGGGAGCGCATACAGGAAGAGCTTAACGTACGCTTTAAGGCGACGGGACACAAGAATGCATACTTCCCGCTTTTTATTCCGTACAGCTATCTTGTCAAGGAAGCGGAACACGTAGAGGGTTTTGCGCCCGAGGTAGCGCTTGTCACACACGTAGGCGATACGCCTCTCGAAGAGAAGCTCGTCGTTCGTCCGACCTCTGAAACGATAATATGCTCGATGTACGCCAAGTGGGTGCAGAGCTACCGCGACCTGCCCGTACTCATCAACCAATGGGCGAACGTAGTCAGATGGGAAAAGACTACGCGTCCCTTCCTGCGTACGAGCGAGTTCCTCTGGCAGGAGGGACATACGCTTCACCGCACAGAGGAAGAGGCGAGAGAGGAAACGCTCAGAATGCTTGAAGTGTACCGTGAGTTTATGCAGAACGTTCTCGCAATCGACGTGCTTACCGGCGTAAAGACTCAAAAGGAGAAGTTCGCGGGCGCAGTCAACACCTATTCTATGGAAGCGATGATGCTTGACGGTAAGTCCTTGCAAGCTGGTACTTCGCACTACCTTGGTCAGAATTTCTCGTCGTCGTTTGAGATAAAGTATCTTGACAGCGACGGACAGCTCAAAAATCCATATCAGACAAGCTGGGGCGTATCCACCCGCCTTATCGGCGCGCTTATTATGGCGCACGGCGACCAACGCGGTTTGAAGCTTCCGCCGAGAGTCGCTCCGATACAGGTCGTAGTCGTGCCTATTGCTGTGCATAAGGAAGGCGTACTCGAAAAGGCGCAGGAGCTTGTTGCTCAGCTCAAAGCCGCGGGCGTACGCGTAGAGCTTGACGATAGGGACCAGTCCCCCGGTTGGAAGTTCAACGAGTGGGAGATGAAAGGCGTACCCGTGCGCATAGAGATAGGTCCGCGCGATATTGAGAACGGACAGGCGGTTGCTGTTCGCAGAGATACGCACGAGAAGAGCGTACTTGCGCTTTCAAGCATTTGCAGTGAGATACCTACGCTTCTTGACGACATTCACGAGAATATGTTCAAGCAGTCGCACGAGTTCTTGCACTCGCATATCGACGTATGCTCCACTATGGAAGAGATGAAGGCCGCGCTTGACAAAGGTCACTTTGTAAAAACAACGTGGTGCGGCTGTCGTGAGTGTGAGGATAAGATAAAGGCAGAGTACTCCGCAACGTCGCGCGTACTGCCGTTCGACCAGACTCCCGTCGGCACGAAATGCGTATGCTGTGGTAAGGAAATGGGCGAACAGGAGAAAAAGGTTGGCGGCACAATCTACTTTGCAAAGAGCTATTAATTAAATTGCGCCGACTGTCACACCTTGTGCGTTGCACTGCGGTACGCACACTCGGACACACTTGAATATGCGAGTTATTAAATAAAACGTTTTGTGTCCGAGATGCGCTGTGAGCGCAATCGCTTGTGGGGCAAAATGAAGGAAGTGAATCCTTTCATTTTGCGAAATGTAATTATTTTATCGAGCAGATAATTGAGCCGCGCCGACTGTCACACACTTCGTGTGACAAAACAATCAAAAATGTGTTTAATAATATCAAAATTGATAG
>CAMWIB010000137.1 GCA_947174215.1 uncultured Clostridia bacterium | reverse complement strand
TTATATTTCAGCAAAACCTCATTACTATAATATCCGTCCAAGTCCGCTATTGCCCAGAAATTGTTTGTCGCACTCTTTCTGTTTCTGTTCAGCGAGTTGTTGATTGCCTTGTATATATTCTGCCAAGTCGTGCCGTTGTCATAAAGGAAGAGCTGATTGCTGTTTGCTTTTTCAAACACGTTGCCCTTCTCTGCATCGACAGTGCCTGTGAGATAGTTCTTAATCGCGGAAGCGTCAAGCTCTCTCGGGCGAACGGTGATTGTAAACGGCGTATCAAACGGGTCGTAGCCGCCAGCCGCCTTCGCCGAAATGATGATGAGATACTCACCAGCGGGCATGGCGTCGTTGATATAGTACGCCAAATTCGCCATATTGGTTATACTGTTTGTAACCTGCGTTCCGTTGCGATATATGACAGCGGAAAGAATGCCGTCTTCGTGTCCGTTTGCGAGCTTGGGAGTGTTTACCCTTATCGTCATATCGTCGTAGTCGTACGTCCACTCGTAGATTGCGCTGAACGTGCCGTCGCCGTTATCCTTTTCGGCAAGCACGTACTGATTATTTATGGACTCGGGACCGCCGACAGAATTTATATCAATAAGCCAGTTGAAGGGCGTGACGATAAACCAACGCTTTGAAATAGTTGCCGTTCTTTCAAGCTTGCTTGTATGAACAATTTTGTTGTTGGCGAATTCCTCCGCATTGTGAGAATCATCCAAGCCATCATATACAAACTTATAGTTGGCATTGTTGACCTCAAAATTAAACGCCGCGTCGTAACGTCCCGAGCTGTTTGCGCTTAATGAACTTGCAGGAATACCCTCAACCTTATAAAGATTCCAGTTGTTTTCCGGTCCTATGCTCAAACTCTGACCGGAGTACATGGCGTAAGAGTTACTTACGGTTTCGGTGCCTATTGGAGTGAGTGATTGTCTTTTGGTGATATAGTATGCAGTACCGCTCTCTTCATTATACTCGTAGAGTACGGTATTATCGCCCGACAGCGCGTTTTGTACCGTAGCACCGCGCGCCCAGAATTTTGGTATATTTGCAAAATTGCCAAGGTCAATGGGTTTTTGATTTACGTAAACCGTCACGTCGGGGGTGTCTTCCTTCCATACACCCCACTTAGACTCGTTCAGCTTAACGGAAAGCGCATACGTGCCAGCCGCGTCTACCCAACCGTGCTTAATCGCACTTACTTGCGCCCACGGGTCTGTGAGGCTTACGTATTCGACAACGTAGTCGTCAGACAAGCCAAGCAACTCATTGAAGGAGTATTTTCCATCAGGCGTGGAGTCCGCCATTTCCTCGGTGTAAGTCCAGTCCTTGGCGTTTATTTCGGGATATGGAATTTGCTTGGTATAGACGTTTACCGCTTGCGAGGTAGTTGTATATATGCTGCCGATGCCGAGATTTGAGCTTGCCGTCGGTGATATCTTGTTTTGGCAATCATTGTCGGAATACCAAACAGTGCTACTCATATTGCTGAGCGAGGGATAAGTCTGATTTTCTGCATCATTCGGCGCCCAGAAGCCCGTGTATTGTTTCTGATGAGTGTAGCTATAGCCGCTGAGTCTTTTTGTGACAACAATTTTATTCCATGCGTCCTTTTGTATGGTAACCTTGCCGAAATCGCTATCGTTGTAGAATTTTTTCGCCATATTGCTTTCGGCAACGGTGAAATCCTCTCCGTCTGCGCTATGTACGTTTACGTAAACGGGTATCTGATACTTAAGCCAATTGCCGTTGCCACCAAAAAGGGTTCTTGCATTGTTGTAAAGTGCATAGTTTTCAAATATGATGTATCTGGTTCTGCTGTTTGCAGGGGTTGCAAATACTGAACTACCGAGGCGATAAGTTTGATATGCTCCTGTTTGGTGGAAATAATACCATTGCGCATTACTTTGATTTGCGCCCACATCGGTGTCAAATGCAAAGGCACTTGCGCCAATATATGTTGCATAAGTTTCCATATAGCGAAGGTGCGAGTCACTGAACGCGCTATCGCCGATAACCTCCGTAGCTTTGGTCATAACGATATTGACGCACCACGTTCCGCTTGCGAACTCCTTAGCGACATCATACTTTTTGACCAAATCTGCATCCGTTGAACCGATATTATTTTTGCATTTATGTCCGCCGGCGTCAATATAGTCGTACTTTACCCCTTGACGGCGTTCACAGCTGTCGTTAAATTCTTCGGGGAAAACGTAGACCTTATCTCCGTTTGTATCGGGTTCACCCGAAATGCCTAATGCGTACCACTTGTCTTTTGTATAAGCTCTGCTATAACCGCTTATCGTGGCGAAAGTATCCGTATTACCCTTTACGTTCTGGCAGAAAATAAATCCGTCAAGTCCTGCGTCATATACCTTCTCACCATCTTCATTATAAGTAGGCTCACCGCCGACAACGTACAGCGCGCTCTTCTTCGCCACTGTCTGGTAGTTGAACAACGAACCCGCCGAAAAATCAGATTCGGTGAAGCTACCCGAAAGGTTTTCAACGTCCTTCAACTTTGCGCATCCGGTAAATACGCCCGCATTTTTTGCAACTCCACTCGGTACAGTGATATGCAACAAACTCTTACAACCGTAAAACGCATTCTTGCCCAAGCTACCGCCCGTGCCGCCAACTGCCGCGGGAATATTGACGTCAATAAGCTGTGCGCATCTATAGAACGCACTCTGACCGATGGTTTTCACGCCGTCGGGCAAAATGAAGAAGCGCATATTGTCGCAGTATGCAAACGCACTCTTTCCAGAAAAGTTTGCGCCGCTTCTGCTCGTCTTGTTCATTACAGAGTCAGTCGTGTCATTGCCGCCCGCAATGGTGTGCAATTTGCTCCTCTCAGAGAAATACACGCCCGCAAGACGTTCACGGGGCTGAAAGTAATGGTTACTGTCAAACGAACCCGCTGCTTGGTTAAAAATAAATCCACCAAAATCCGAAAATTTTTGGGCAACAGTATCAACACTAAGTCCATTTGTTACGGTAGTTGTACCGCTACTGCCGTAGTACGACTTTCCGCCGGTAACATACGCGCCATTGCCGTTGCCGATTTGGGTTACGTCGTCGGGAACGACAATAGCATATTTTTCCAATGTGCCATAGAATAAGTTATTATTAAACCTTACGTAGATACCAACATCATCAGTGGCAATGCCATTGCTAATTATTTTTCCGTTCTCATTGATTGTTTCGTTTGTACCTGGAGTAACAGGCTTAATGTCAGGTTTCCAACCATAAAGTGTACGTCCCTTGCCTGTACCTATATCGATATTGTCATCATTATATTCCGTATAAAGATAAGTTTCCGCGTTGAAGTATTGGTCTGCGGGAATTTTGTATATGTTGTTGGTAAATTCACCGTACAAATCCTTAACGCGATTGCCCGCGCTGTCAACGTACTGCCCAGAACCGTTTTTGCTTGCGAGCGGTCCGATGACGCGTATAGGATAGCGTTCCCAAAGGTCTATCATTTCAATTCTACCGCCGACGGTTGCGTCTGCCGAAGCGATATTTGCACTGTTACCTGCTGCAAAATATACGCCAAGCGACATAAACACCACAAACACTATTGCGACTGCGGCAAAACATATAAATCTCTTCTTCAACTTAAAACTTGTCATATCAAACCTCCAAAAGAGGGCATATATTCTAATTTAAGCGACCGAAAGGGGCAGGCAAAAACCTGCACCCCCCCTATCGCTATATTTTAATTTTGTAAATGAATTTGCTTACACATCATCCTTATTGCGTTGATTTTTATTGTACTCATCGTTGTATTGCAAAAGGCGTTTGAGTGCTTGCTCAATCAACTGAGCGTATTTTTGAAGAACTCCATATGCAATATAACTATTATCCTTATATAAAATATAATCGGCGATTAATAGTTATCGTTTTTATTTTTACTGCCGTTGGTATATTCCTCATTGTACTGCACAAGGCGCTTGCGCGCTCTCTCTATGAGTTGAGCGTACATCTTGAAAAACTCCATTTCCTTCGCGTCGGGCTTTTTTCCTTCCAGCAAATCAAGCAACAGGACCGTCTGCGAGCGGAAAAGCTTCTTTTCAATCGCCGCTATTTCCGACTCGGTATCCGCA
>CAMWIB010000136.1 GCA_947174215.1 uncultured Clostridia bacterium | reverse complement strand
GTCGCGGCGTACTCAGATATCCCGTCGGCGCAAAGTATGACGGCGAGTGGCGCGATGGCAGGCGTAACGGCAACGGCGTTATGACGTATCAGGACGGAGCGAAGTACGTCGGTGAGTGGCGCGACGGTAAGCGTGACGGTCACGGCGTTATGACGTATCCCAACGGTGCAAAGTACGACGGCGAGTGGCGCGACGACGAGATGGAAGGCAGAGGTATCTATCATTGGTCTAACGGTGATAAGTTTGAAGGCACTTGGCAGAATTACAAGATGAACGACTACGGCGTGCTTACCTTTGCGGACGGCAGAAAGTGCGATGTCGTGTGGCGTGACGGAAAGCTCGTTGGATATAACGGCAAAAAATAATAGTGCTATCGAAAGACGGAATTGATAAGTGATAAGGAGAATTATTATGCGTATCGATTACGGAACGGGTGTTTACGAAGGCGACGTGGATGAGAACAATAAGCCTTGCGGTAAGGGCGTATATACTTTTTCAAATGGCGATAAGTATGACGGTGCGTTCAAGGACGGAAAGTTTTTCGGAAACGGCGTCATGACTTGGAATAACGGTAATAAATATAACGGCGAATGGCGCGACGGCTTGATGCACGGACACGGCGTTATGGCTTGGAAAAACGGCGCGAGATACGAGGGCGAATGGCTTGAAGATAAAAAGCACGGACACGGCGTGTTTATGCGCCCGAACGGCGATACGTACGAGGGCGACTGGCGCGACGATTGCGCTTGCGGACTTGGCACTGCAAATTATGCCAGCGGCGATAGATACGTCGGCGAGTATCGCGGTGACAAAAAGAACGGACACGGCGTCTATACCTACGCAAACGGCGACGTCTATGACGGCAAGTGGCTTGATAATATGCGCCACGGACACGGCGAATACACGTATGCAACGGGCAACATCGTAATGGGCGAATGGGTAGAGGATAAATTCATCAGCGGCAACGGAGCAACTGATAAATAAGTGAACTGTAAAATGAATTGTAAGATAAAATGGCATTGAGCATATATCAATGCCATTTTGTTCGCAAAAATAAAGAGGCTTTAAGCCTCTTTATCAAATCCGCGTTTTGGTGGGTCACGGTAAACCCTAACATAAGAAATTCTGCTTTTGGGGAGAGCAGTAAACTCTAACATAAGAAGTTCCGCTTTTGGGGAGTGCGGTAAACTCTAACAGTAGCTTTATTTAAGATAATCATATGCCTATGTCAAGTTTATAATTTCTACATTATTAGGGCTTAAATTATCAAAGCATATAAATGATTATAAGAAAAATTCACCGATTGCTTCGGTGAATTTTTATCCTTATATAGTAGGTGTCGAGTAATTGAATGGCGGTATTGAGCAAAATTTGCCGCGCCTTTTCACTATTCACTATTACTTCTTAGCTAAAATTACCAGAGGTGGTCGTTTCTGATGATTTCCGCATTCTTAGCGGCGCGAGCAATCACGTCAATGCCTTTCTTCGCGGCGTCTTTCGTGGTGTAGCCGTCGTTCGTTGCAGCTACGTCGTTGCCGTTTGAAGCGTAAAGACGAAGACGGAATTCACCTTTCTTATCAGCGCGTATAACCCACTTCGGGAACTTTTGCTCAACGACCTTTTGAAGCGTTTGGTCTTCGATAGGTGCGGTAGCGGCAAACTTAACAACGCTTTGAATACCCGTCTTGCAAGAAGCGGTAGTTGCATATGGCTCTGTGCCGATTGCAACCGTTCTGCCGTTAGAAGAGAAGAGCTTGAATACGAAGTTGCCCTTGTCGGTTTTCTTGATGACAAATTTGCCGGTGTACGCTTCCTTTACGGGTGCTTCTGGGGCGGCTTCTTTTACATTCTCTTTATCGGGAGCTTTGGTTTCAGCCTTAGTTTCCGTCTTAGCGGCGGTCTTTGTTTCAGCCTTTGGTGCTACTTTCGCTTCCGTCTTCGGAGTTGCTTTCGTTTCAGCCTTAACAGCAGTCTTCGTTTCGGTCTTGGGGGCTACTTTGGCTTCCGCCTTAGGTGCCGCTTTGACTTCCGTTTTGGTTGACTTAGAAGTGGTTTTCGTTTCCGCTTTGGGCGCCGCTTTTGCCTCGGTCTTAGTCGCGGTTTTCGCTTCTGCCTTAGTAGCGGTCTTCGGTGCGGCTTTTACTTCTGCCGATTTTTTGGCTGTCGGTGCTGCGGTTGCTTTTGCAGGTGCAGTCTTTGCCGCGGTTGCTTTGGTTTCAGCTTTTTCTTTTGCCATAGTATTCTTCCTCCACAAAGAGTGAAATTTTTATTATCACGGCATTATGCCGCTGTTGTTATATATGTCTGAACGCGGTGTAGGCGTTCTATACGCATACTCGTTTGCATCTTATGACAGCTTTGATTTTTGTAGCTGTCTATCTTATCGCTTAGACGGCCTGCAAATAAGAACGTATTTCTTATACGTATTGTAGCATATATATAAAATCAAATCAACAAGGCAAAAAACTTTTTTTCCATAAATTAGTGGTATATCAATAAAAAATTTGAAAATTTACACAATATGTGGTACAATTTCAGCGTTATGAGTATGGAATTCAAATTGAACACAGAGCAGGCAAAAGCCGTAAACGACACCGAAGGTGCGATACTCGTCATCGCGGGAGCGGGTAGCGGTAAGACGCGAGTGCTTACTGCGCGTATATGCCATCTTATAGAGATGGGGGTATCTCCCTATAACATTCTTGCGATTACGTTTACCAATAAAGCCGCACGAGAGATGCAGGAACGTATTGAAAAAGCTATCGGTAGCGCGGCGGTGTGGACGAGTACCTTCCACTCGATGTGTGCGCGCATACTCCGTATGGATGCGGATAAGCTTGGCTATGATAAGGATTTTACGATATATACGGAGCAGGAAAGCGATAGGCTCGTAAAGAGAGTTTTGCAGGATTATCCCGCGGCTGACCCCAAGAAGCACAGCGAATATCTTTGGCATATTTCACGAGCGAAAACTATGTCGATGTCGCCTGCGGACTACTATCACGCGATACGTCAGGACGTAACTGATGCGAACGAGATTGTGCAGGTGTATAAGCGCTACGAAGAGGAGTTGAAGCGTTGCAACTGTCTTGATTTTGATGACCTTCTTTTGAAAACGGCGGAGCTGTTTGAAGGCTATCCCGACGTGCTTGAAAAATACCGCAATCGCTTTCAGTACATACACGTAGACGAGTTTCAGGATACCAACGTATTGCAGTACAGGCTCGTCAAAATGCTGGCGGGCGGAAGCGGCAATCTGTTTGTAGTCGGCGATGAGGACCAATCCATATATAGCTGGCGCGGCGCGGAGATACGCAATATTCTTGACTTTACAAAGACATTCCCAAAGGCAAAGGTATATAAGCTTGAACAGAATTACAGAAGTACGACTTCTATCCTTAAAGCCGCGAACAACGTCATAAAGCATAACTCCAACCGTAACGAAAAGACACTGTGGAGTGACATAAAGCAGGATGATTCCGTTGAATACTACGAGGCGTATTCCGACCGTGACGAGGCTTCGCAGGTTGCAAGAGCAATAGATTTGCTCAAAAGAAGCGGCGCGGAATACAGAGGAATGGCTGTGCTTGTAAGAGCAAACTCATTGACTCGCCAATTTGAAGAGGAATTCAATCTGCACGGTATTGCATATAAGGTTTTTGGTGGATTCCGTTTCTTCGAGCGTAAGGAAATTAAGGACGTGCTTGCATACGTTCGTCTTGCTATAAATCCGAGCGATAACGACAGTATTTTGCGAGTTGTCAATTATCCGAAGCGCGGCATAGGTACGTCCACCGTTCAGGAGCTTCAAAAATATGCTTCGGATAAAGGCATCACTTATTATTCGGCGCTGTTAGCCCCGGACGGGCTTAGCGCAAATACGCACAAGAAGCTTGCGCCGTTCACCGAGATTGCGATTGACCTTGTGAAAAAGGTGAACGAAATGGATATCGTGGAGTTTATGCAGTACGTGATAAGGCGAAGCGGTATTGAAAACTTCCTTGCAACGAGTACTGACGTGGAGGATGCCAACAGGCTTGAAAACATAGAAGAGCTTGTTGCCGCGGTACAGCAGATCAAGCAGGACAATCCGGAACTTGTCATATCCGAATTTATGCAGTCAGTCTCACTCGTTTCTGATACGGACGAGATGAATCAGGACGACA
>CAMWIB010000135.1 GCA_947174215.1 uncultured Clostridia bacterium | reverse complement strand
ATTTGGGCAAAAGAAGCCATCACCAGAAACTTCATCGATATGCCCTTCGACGATATTTTACCCCCGTCTCCGGCGCGGCGGAATCTGACTAGAATACTGCGCCACCATTTATATTATTATAACAAGTATAACAAAAATGTCAACTTATCAAAAAACACTTCGTGTGTTTGAAAATTTTTAATCATTTCGTCAATTTTTGCACTTCTCATTGAAAAATCTTCATTAGAATATTACATATTGTACTATTAGCTGTTCAGTGTAACTTTGTTTAATTCACTAAGGAACGTTTCAACGCGTTCCTTTGAGCGGCGGGTAAGCGCGCTAAGCTCGGTAAGTGTTAGCTCGCGCAAGTAGTTATCCGCGTATTGCTTTGCATTTTTGAGTATTGCGGCGTTCATTTTAAGCCCGAATATAGGAGTTGTAGACGAGCCACTTTGACGAACGCCTATAAAATCACCTGCGCCGCGCATAGCAAAGTCTGCTTCCGCAAGATACTGCCCGTCATTGTGCGCACAGAATATTTCAAGTCTATCACGTGCTTTATCACTGATATTTCCGCAGTGTACGTAGCAATGCGCTTTACTTCCATCTCTACCCACTCGACCGCGTAGCTGATGCAAGGAAGCAAGTCCAAACCTGTCCGCACCCAGTATGAGCATCTCGCTCGCAAGCGTATCTATTCCAACTTCGACAACCGTAGTTGCCACAAGCACCTGTAATTTACCTTCTGCAAAGTCCTTCATAGCAGCAGATTTTTCATTTTCTTTCATTTTTCCGTGCAAAACTTGAACATTCAAGCCATCAAACGCCGCACCGTAGTCGCGCATAAAGCTCTCGATAGAAATAAGGTTGTAGCCTTCCGCGTCAACGATAGACGGGCAGACGACAAACGCTTGCTTTCCATTTCTGCACGCGGAAGCTATCTTCTGTACACCCTCTTCGATACTCTCGACAGTAGCCGTATCGACGTTGGTTGCCGCGCTTTTACGCTTTTCAATTACGGATATATCTATATCGTCATAAAAAGTCAGCGCCATTGAACGCGGTATCGGCGTTGCTGTGAGCGAAAGAATATCAACTGCACCCTTACTTTCAAGGATTCTGCGCTCGTTTACGCCAAAGCGGTGCTGTTCGTCTACCACCGCAAGTGCGAGCCTCTTAAACTTAACGGAATCGGAAATTATGGATTGCGTGCCTATCACACAGTCTATCTCCCCACTTTCAAGTCCGTTCAATATCATTTCTCGCTCCATAGCGGTTGCGGAAGCCGTAAGCAATGCAAATGAAACGTTCAGTTTCTTTGCTATATCTTCGAACTTTGCGGCGTGTTGCTTTGCAAGTATTTCGGTAGGAGCCATAAGTGCGGCTTGCTTTCCACCCCTTGCCGCGGAAACCATAGCAAAAAATGCCACTGCGGTCTTTCCGCTTCCAACATCACCGCTTACGATACGCGAGGAGCAATTATCGCTGCGCATTGAACTTAATATTTCTTCAAAAGCCTTGTACTGCGAGGGAGTAGGAGTATAAGAAAGCGTATAAACATAATCATCTATTCTAAAATCTTTCAAATTATAGAATACTTTGCGTTTACTATCAATTAGATTGCGTTGCTTTTTGTACATTGATAGGACGATAGCAAGGTCGTATGATGCAAGGTCTTCAAGCGCACTCTCCGCACTTTGCAAATCCTTCGGGCGGTGCAACCGCATAAATGCGTTCGCCATATCTTCGTTTATGCGAGCGAACCTGCCGTCGTATTTCGTCGCGGCAAGCCCGTCAAGCGCGTTGTTCATTATGTTCTTAAACGAGTTCTGCCCAAATACGCCCTTCAACGGATAAACGGTATATATGTCGCGTAGCTTTGAAATTTTGTTTATCTTTTCAAGCTGTGGGTTTACAATCTCAAAAACTCCGCCGTCCTTCGACAATCTGCCAAACAGCCTGTAACTTTCCCCTATCTCAAAGCTGTCGTGCAAAAACGGCATATTATAAAACGTGACCTTAAAATTGAGATTGCCGCGCTTTGCAAGATTGTCGGAGAAGCTCACAAAGAACGCGCGCTTTCCGCGTGGCGAAACCGAAGATATGCGCTCCACACGCCCCTCAAACAGATTGAGCTGTCCGGCCTCCGCTTCTGAAACGCTCACAGGCGCTTGCAAATCTATGTACTTTGTCGGAAGAAATGAATAAAGCTCGAAAACAGACTTTACGTCAAGTTCCGCGAGCTTCTTTATAGTGGCGTCACCTACGCCCTTAATTTGAGAAAGAGTCAGCATCTCTTATTATTCAGCCGAAATAATGTAGAAATAGTGAGGTTGACCGCCAAAGTAGCAGGCTATTTCAAGCTCCTCGAATTCAGCGGACAGTCTTGCCACAAGCGCCTCCGCCTCTTCCTGCGAAACGCCCTCGCCGTAGTACAGCGTGACCATAACCTTATCCTGCGCAATCTTCTTTATAGTCGTTATCGCGGTTTCCTCAACGGAAGTCGTCTTTGCAACTATCTTCTTATTGCTTAAACCGATAATGTCGCCCTCTTTGACGGAATAGCCGTTCATTCTTGTAGAGCGTACCGCGTGAGTTATCTCCGCAACACAGGTACTGCCAACGGTGCCGCACATATTATCGTAGTTCTCCTGCGCCTCGCCTTCTTCGTCGTATGCAAGCATTGCGGATATTCCTTCCGGAATATTTGTCGTAGGAATTACGTAAACATCTGCCTGCGCAAGCTCCTTAGCCTGATTTGCCGCAAGAATGATATTGCTATTGTTTGGAAGCACGTACACGTTCTTTGCGTTCGCGCTGTTTATAGCGGTAAGTATCGCGTCAACGCTTGGGTTCATCGTCTGACCGCCTTCTACAACTACGTCTACAAACAAATCCTTAAAAATGTCCGCCATGCCCGAACCGCAACAGACGGATACGACCGCATTATTCTTCTTTTCAACTTCTTCTACTGGCGTATCGTTCTCGTGTATCTTGCGATACTGTTCAAGCATATTTTCAATCTTCACGCCGTCAAGCTCGCCAAGCTCCAACGCGGCTTTCAATGCTCTGTCAGGGTGATTTGTATGCACGTGGGTTTTTACCAAGTCCGCATCGGATATGACAAGCACGCAATCGCCTATCGTCATAAGGTGGTCGCGGTATTTGTCTATCGCCGCCTCGGTGACTTCCTTTTTGAGATGGGTGATGAAATACTCCGTGCAGTACTGGAAGGTTATGTTCTCGTAGTCGTTTTCAAAGCTGTCGAATTCCTTTGATGACGCACTATCAAAGCTTGAATCAAGCTGTGGCTTTACACTTTCTCCGCTTATAAGCACGAGGTCGAGTCCGCACAGCGTACGATACATACCGTCGAATATCGTGACGATACCTCTACCGCCCGCGTCAACTACGCCAGCCTTTTTAAGTACGGGCAACATCTCGGGAGTCTTTTGAAGAATCTCCTCGCCCGCGTCTATAACCTTTTTAAGGAAATCGGTAAATTCTATCTTCTTGCTTCTTGCCGCAGAAACTGCCGTTTCCGCCATAACTCTGATGACTGTAAGGATTGTACCTTCCTTGGGCTTCGTCACTGCGCTATACGCAATCTCCGTACCGCACTTTAAGCACTGCGCAAACGCCTTTGGCGTAAGTTCCGCCTTGCCTTCAAGCGCCTTTGCAAAGCCCTTGAATATCTGCGAGGATATGACGCCCGAATTGCCTCTTGCGCCCTTCAACGCTCCGCGGGAGAACGCCTGCGCAATGTCCTCGATATGCAACGACTTGCACGCGTTCGCCTCGCGCATTGCGGACGACAACGTCAGCGACATATTCGTACCCGTATCGCCGTCGGGTACAGGGAATACGTTGAGTTCGTCAATAGTGGCACGGTTTATTTCAAGTGCCTTGACGCCCCCTGCAAGCATTTCCTTAAATTTTGAACCATCAATTATTGTCATATGTTTTCCTATTGCACACGGATACCGACGACGTTGATATGCACGCGTTTTACGCGCATACCCGTAAAGGATTCAACAGAGAATCCTACGGCATCCGATAAAGACTTTTTTACGGCTTCCACGTTCACTCCGCACATCAAAACAACGAAAACTTCGATATAGATAAAGTTGTCCCCCGTCTGAACGAGGACTCCCTTACCGTGTCTATTCTTGCTGAACAACTGTCCGA
>CAMWIB010000134.1 GCA_947174215.1 uncultured Clostridia bacterium | reverse complement strand
ATACTATTAAAGTATATTAAAATATATTCGTAAAACTTAATAAAAACGTTATGGCGCAAACTATAAGCCGCGCGAACACCCGGTTCAAGGCTAAACATACAAGAACATACGGCAAGCAGTTTAGGTTGGAAAAGCCCGACAGGTCGAAAATGCAGAATGTGCAAAACAGACGGTTGGAGTAAATATAGGCAGGTGGATTATGAAAAATAGCACAAAGCCAAAAAGATACGATTTAGACCTGTCCGCTACGTTTTATCCTTATATGACGAGCAAGAAAGCGCAGAGCCTATTTTGTGTGAGCGCGACGCTTTCGGACAAGGTGGATAAGGAGAAACTTTGCAAAGCCGTAAACGAGGTTATGGACAGATTTCCGACCTACAAGGTGCGCTTGAAAAAGGGATATTCCAAATACTATTTGGAGGAGAATTTCAAGAAGGTACTCGTGTTCGAGTGGAACAACCGTCCGCAAACGCCTATAAACACCAAGCTTACAAACGGATATCAGTTCAGGCTTTCCTACGAGGATAAGCGCGTTTATCTTGAAATGTTCCACGCGCTCACGGATGCTAACGGAGCAATGAAGCTGTTGCTTGCGACTCTGCGCCGCTACCGCGAGCTTACAGGCATATCGTTTGAAGGTAACTGCGATATCCTGACCGCAAAGGAGTCCGTACCTGCGGCGGAGCTTGAAGACAGCTTCGTTGCAAATTATAAGCCCATTCCGCTAAGCAAGCTCAATCTCAAATCTATGGCGGGAGGCGCACCGTTCAGGGTTACGGGTGAACTAAGCGAGCATTATCATATAGTATCCGTGGAGTGCGAGTCGGCGAAACTGCTTGAAAAATCGCGTGCTATGGGAGTGTCGCTCACGGCGTATATATCTGCGATTACGGCACGCGCAATGGCGAATAGCGCAAAGAAGCGCGACGGTAAGCTTAAACGACCGCTCGCCTTGATGATACCCGTGAACCTTCGCAACCTCTTCGAGTCCGTCACGGCGCATAACTTCATCACGTTCGTGCGCATAGTGCTTGACGAGAAGGACTGCGAGAGCCTTGATGTATGTGCTAAGAGCTGTGCAAAACAGCTCGCCGAAAAGGTAAATAAAGAGGATATGCAGAGGTTTATAGCGACCACGGTACGCGCACAGCGCAATTTGCTTTTCAGAATAGTGCCGCTCCCTGTAAAATGGTTGCTGATGCGCTTCGGCAGACTGTTTATGAAGTCGCGCCAGACGATAATCATAAGCAATCTCGGCAATATAAAAGTACCCGCCGAGCTTGGAGTGGAAAGCCTGTCGCTGTATCTCAACGTGTCGAAGAACAACGTGCATAATCTTGGTATCGCGTCAACAAACGGTGTGGTATCGCTTGCGTTTACAAACGCGATAAAGAATACGGACGTCCCGGATGAAGTGTTGAAAGAGCTTGGTTGCTAAGGCGAAGTCAACCCTAATAGGTCAAGGTAAAATCAACCGAAAATGTAAATAAACGGCGTTTATCTGACAAAATCTGTCATATAAACTGCCGATAATGCAAATATAGGAAAATACAAGAGGACAACAAGATGAAAAAACTCAATTCCGAACAACTTAGAAAACTGTATCTGGATTTCTACAATTCCAAGAATCACGCAGTGATAGCTTCCGCTTCGCTGATACCCGAGAATGACCCGACCGTTCTATTTACGACGGCGGGTATGCACCCCCTCGTGCCGTATCTTCTCGGCGAAAAGCACCCCGCGGGCAAGCGCCTTACCGACGTACAGGTGTGCGTGCGTACGGGTGATATAGAGTCCGTCGGTGACGCGAGCCACTGCACGTTCTTTGAAATGCTCGGCTGCTGGTCGCTTGGCGACTACTTCAAGCAGGACGCTATAAAGTGGTCGTACGAGCTACTCCTTGAAAATCTTGAATTTGAAAAGGATAAATTTGCGGTTACCGTTTTCGCGGGCGACGATACCTGCCCCCGCGACGAGGAGAGCGCAAAGCGTTGGGAAGAGGTAGGCATAGACAAGGATAAAATTTTCTATCTCGATAAAAAGCACAACTGGTGGGGACCTGCTGGTATGACGGGACCCTGCGGACCTGATACGGAAATGTTTATTGATACGGGCAAGCCCAAGTGCTGTCCCGAGTGTTCACCCGCGTGCGCCTGCGGCAAGTATATGGAGATTGGCAACAACGTATTTATGCAGTTCTTCAAGAACGTCGACGGTACGTTCGAGCCTCTCAAACAAAAGAACGTTGACCAAGGTATGGGACTTGAAAGAATGCTGTGCATACTCAACGGCTATAAGTCGGTGTTCGAAACGGACTTGTTTGCGTTCGCAATAAAGAAGCTTGAAGAGCTTAGCGGCAAGACCTACGGCGAGAATGAGAAGGATACGAAGGCTATGCGTATCATCTCCGACCATACGCGTACTGCAACCTTCCTGCTCGGCGACAGAAATGGCATTACTCCCTCTAACGTTGACCAAGGCTACGTGCTTCGCAGACTTATCCGCAGGGCTATGAGATACTGCCGTTCGCTCGGCGTGGACGACGGCGCACTCGTAGAGCTTGCTAAGCTGTATACGGAAAAGTATAAGGACGCATATCCCTATATCAAGGAGAACGAGGAACATATCGTGCGCGAGCTTATTGCCGAAAAGGATAAATTCGCAAAGACGATAGAGCAGGGATTGAAGGAGTTCGACAAGGTGCTTGCTCATCTTCCCGAGGGTATGTCGGTGTTCCCGGGAAAGACCGCGTTCAGACTCTACGACACGTTCGGCTTTCCAATTGAGATGACGAAAGAGCTTGCAGAGGAGAAGGGCTTCACACTTGACGAAGAGGGCTACGAAAAGGCTTTTGCAAATCATCAGGCACTCAGCAAGGCAGGGGCGGAGCAGAAGTTCAAGGGCGGACTTGCGGACAACGGCGTGCAGACGGCAAGACTTCACAGCGCAACGCACCTTCTCAACGCCGCACTCAAAATAGTGCTTAACGACAACGGCATACAGCAAAAGGGCAGTAACATAACGGCAGAGCGTTTGCGTTTTGACTTCAACTTCCCGCGCCCACTTACGACAGAGGAAATTGCCGAGGTTGAAAAACTCGTCAACGAGCAGATTGCAAAGGACGAGCCTGTTGTGCTTGAAGAGATGTCCGTAGAGCAAGCAAAGGCGGCGGGCGCAATCGGCGTGTTTACCGCAAAGTACGGCGAGGTCGTCAAGGTGTACACGATTGGCTTCTCCAAAGAAATCTGCGGCGGACCTCACGCTTCTCGTACGGGCGAGCTTGGCAAATTTAGAATTACAAAGGAACAAAGTTCGTCGGCGGGTGTGCGTAGAATAAAAGCTATATTAGAGTAAAATTAAACTATTGAGCGAATAGCATTGAACGCGATTAAAAAATGTCACCCTTAAACGAGAGGTGACATTTTTAATAATCACTGTAAAATCGCAAAATTTTGATGCGAAAGCACTTTCAGTTCATTTCGTACTTGTATTCGCGCGCGAGATATGATATTATTTAGATAACTTAATACTTTGGAGTATAATTATGGAGCAACACGAGATTTTGAAGCAGACCGTTCTTTTGAACGAAGAGGGTAATATCGCGGAGCCGGGCTTTGCGAAGAAGATGTTATACACCTACAATCGTGAGAATATCAAGGCAAATAAGATGCGTCTTAAAGAGTGGGACTACTATTATATCGGAAACAAGGAGTACGCGCTCTGCCTTACGATAAGCGATATGGGCTTTGTGGGCGCGCTTAGCCTTACCGTTATGGACTTCGTTACACCCGCGCAGTTTACAAATTCCGCAATATGCCTCTTCCCTATGGGCAAGTTCAAAATGCCGCTTACAAGCGAGAAGGGCGACTGCGAATGGAAGATTGGTAAGGTTGAGATGAAGTTTACAAACGACGGCAAGACTCGCCACCTTACGGGTATATATCCAAACGCCGACAAGCTCGGCACAGACGTCAAGTGGGATATCACTTTGTCCGACGTGCCTGAGGAAAGTATGGTTATAGCCACTCCGTTTGATAAAGACAAGCACTTCTATTTCAACCAGAAGATAAACTGTATGACCGCAAGCGGCAGCTTCTTCCTTGGCGATAAGGAATGCAAGTTTGATTCTTCCGACAGCCTCGCTACCCTTGACTGGGGACGCGGCGTATGGACG